>QMLL01000018.1 GCA_003646715.1 Deltaproteobacteria bacterium | reverse complement strand
GGCTCAGGCTTCATGAGCATGCCACTGCCACCGCCGAAGGGCCTGTCATCCACCTGGCGATGCTTGTCAAAGGCATAATCTCTGATATTTCTCACGTTAACATTTAAAAGGCCCTTCTGAAGGGCCTTTCCCAAAATGCTGTGTTGTAACGGAGACGAAAATATTTCCGGAAAGAGAGTCAAAATCTCAATTATCATACCGGTATTAATCCATAAGGCCTTCCGGAATATCTACTACCATTTTTTTCTCGGGAAGATTCACTTCCTTGATAACACTTTCAAGCGCGGGAATCAAAACCTCCGTATCACGTTTTTTCACTACATAAACATCGTTACTTCCGGTGCTAATTATCTCCGTCAATTTCCCGAGCACCTCGCCATGCACATCAATCACCTGGAGGCCTATGAGCTGGTAGTAATAATACTCGCCTTCCTCAAGCTCCGGGAGTTGAGAAACCGGAAGATAGATTTTTTTGCCCCGTAAAACTTCCGCCTGATCACGATTCCAAACACCCCTGAAACTGATGATCAACGACTTGGGCTGTCGCTGCACTTTTTCAATAACCAGGGGCCGCCAACGTTGCTCTGGATCACGAAAATAGACCGTTCTCCCTCGCTCTAACTGTTCGAGGGTCTCACCAAACGGGGTAACCTTTACTTTTCCCCTAATGCCATGAACCTTAAGAACCTTCCCCAGGGGAACCAGTTCCTGCAAGTCCATGTCATTATTCGATAATTTCCAGTACTGCTCGTTTCCTGATCTTGGTCGAAGCTGCACTCAAAATGGTTCGCATTGCGCGAGCTGTTCTACCCTGCTTTCCGATTACTTTTCCTAAATCTTCCTTTGCTACTCTCAACTCAATAACAGAAGTTTGTTCTCCCTCGACTTCAGAGACTTCAACTTGCTCCGGATTGTCTACCAGCGCCTTTGCGATGTATTCAATCAATTCCTTTAACATATTCACCCCCACTCTCAATTAGAACTGGTTTAAGAGTTACCGAGCGCAGTGCTCCTGGAATAAGGGTATTTGTTCTTTTTCAGAAGACTTCGAACTGTATCCGTAGGTTCCGCTCCCTTTAGTAGCCAATCACGCAGCCGTTCCGTCTCAACACGAACTTGTGCCGGATCTGTAAGTGGATTATAATACCCTAAAATTTCTAAGAACTTTCCATCTCGAGGTGCTCGAGAATCAGCAACAACAATACGATAGAATGGTCGCTTTTTAGCTCCTCTTCTTGCCAATCGAATTCGAACAGGCATATCTGCTTTGTCCCCCTTTACTAATAACCTAATTTTAACTTTGTAAATGAACTACATCCACGGTAGCACAGATTTACTCTTGCGTATCCGTTTCTTTTTACCTTTCTTTCCTCCGCCGGTTAGCTGGCGCATCATCTTTTTGGCCTGCACATAATTCTTTAGCAGCCGGTTTACATCCTGAATCGTGGTTCCGCTTCCCTTCGCGATGCGCCTTCTTCTGCTGGCATTAATAATAGAATGATTTCTTCTCTCTTCAGGCGTCATTGAGTTAATTATAGCCTCGACACGGACCAGCTCTCGCTCGTCCACCTTGAAATTCTTCATCTGCTTGACGTTGGACATCCCGGGCAACATGGAAAGAATCTGTTCCAGAGAGCCCAGTTTTCGAACCTGCCGTAGTTGATCACGAAAATCTTCCAGGGTAAAAGAATCTTCACGAATTTTCCTGGCAAGATCCAAAGCCTGTTTTTCATCAAAAGATTCCTGGGCTTTCTCAATAAGAGTGAGAACATCACCCATCCCGAGAATTCTTGAACTCATTCGGTCAGGGTGAAAAACTTCCAGAGCATCAACCTTTTCACCGGTACCGATAAATTTAATAGGTTTACCGGTAACTTCTCTGATAGAAAGAGCGGCTCCACCCCTGGCATCACCGTCCATTTTTGTCAATATCACTCCAGTAATACCCAGTTCCCTGTCAAACTCCGAAGCCACATTCACTGCATCCTGTCCCGTCATGGCGTCAGCAACGAACAGGATTTCATTTGGAGACAGAACTTCTTTCAACCTCTGAAGCTCTTCCATCAATTCCGTGTCTATGTGCAAACGACCAGCCGTATCCACAATCAGGATGTTACTGCCACTTTGCTTAACAAAACCTAGTGCACCGTAACAGATTTTCTCCGGGCTCTTTTCATCAAAATCGGCATAAACCGGAACACCTATCTGCTTCCCGAGCGTTATTAACTGATCGATCGCTGCCGGCCTGTAAACGTCGGCTGCTACCAGGCACGGCTTGTTGTTGTTTTTCTTTAGGTGGACGGCGAGTTTGGCAGCAGTAGTGGTTTTTCCGGATCCTTGAAGTCCTACAAGCATCAAACAGATGGGCGCCCGCCCCATGAGATCAAGAGGAACAGCTTCCTCGCCCAGAAGCTTCGTCAGTTCCTCATTTACTATTTTTATTACCTGCTGACCGGGAGTGAGGCTTGAAAGGACTTCCTGGCCTATGGCTCTTTCCCTGATTGAGGCCACAAAGTTCTTGGCAACCTTGTAATGGACATCCGCTTCAAGAAGCGCGAGGCGCACTTCTCTGAGAGCGTCCTGAATATTCTTCTCAGTAAGCTTCCCCTGCCCTTTGAGCGTCTTAAAAACCTTATTAAGTTTTTCCGTTAAATTTTCAAACATGGCAAACAATCAAACAGTATATTCAATTCTTTTTCAACCTCATTCACGTCAGCTCCCGGACCAAAAAGGCATGTGATTCTAAAGACTATTTACCTTTATGTCAAGAACTTACTTTCTCGCCACTTTGGGATTTGACCTTCAAAAATCTTTTAGTCGCCCATTTGCACCCAAAATTAATGAAACCACCTCAATATTTAGGCAATCATTACAAAGTTCCTAGGATAAATTAAAAGAAATTGACCAGAAAATCAAGAAAATAGAGACGTTAAACAGGTGATTGCAGTGAGATTACAGAATTTTAATAAAACGTTGAACAAATCAGGGCTGGCTTGTCAAAGAAGGCTAATTTATCATCAACCAGGACTGTCTTAAGATATATACTTTATCTCCACAATTTCACCTAAAATCGTATATATCTACCTAAATAACCCCAAAAGAACTATGCATCTTTCGTTTTTTCTTCTATTTCAGGCTTTTCCGGCTTGTTTTCAATTTCAGAAGCCTCCTGAGTTGCCTTCTTGAAGTTTCTTATCCCTTTTCCCAAACCTGCTCCTATCTCAGGGAGTTTTCCGGCACCGAAAATAATAAGTACAATCACCAAAATTATTAACAATTCGGGAATACCGATTCCACCAATCATGTTATCACCCCTCTCAACAGTGACTTTTCATAAACTTTCCCGCAAGCGGTCCAGTCTCTCACACTTCTTTAAACTCGTTCAGCAACTTCAAGAACTCTTTCGATTTACGATACTGATCAAGACTTTTCTGGTGTTCCAGCCACGTTTCCCAGACCTTCATCCATTCGTCGTTGTACCAGTAAAAATCCACGTTACGCTTACCCGAGACCCTGTTTTTGTACTCTATGTATTCCTCCCGGCAATTATCACAGAAAGGATACGGGGTGGGGGTAACATCTGCGCCACTTCCAGATACGTTGATCTGGCTGCCGCATTTGGCACATTTAAGACTGCATCGAGTGCACTGAAAAACAGCTCGTAAAAGCTGGATCTTTCGCTGACGGATTGCTTCGTCCTTCTGAGCTTTTACGTCCCTACTTTTTTTATCAAATTCTATGACGTTTGCCATCAATGCCTCCGAGGGTTCGGAAGGGAAAAACATACACTTGTTCCATATCACCAAAAGATACGATAGTCAAGAAATGTGGAATCTCTAGATTCTGGCCCCTCGATATGCTGCTTCGCAGCTACTCGGGGCACCGCACTTCGACACACTTTGTTGCCCGATACGACGCTCAGAATTCGCTCCGGTAGATCTGAGCTGCTGCTTGATAAAGATACGAAAACATCTGCCGCTGGCATGGACAAGAGAGGAACATGTTTCTGCGCAGTCTCGGGCAGTTCCCCGAGTAGTTTTGCACCCATTTGAGAATTTTCCTTGAGGGGTTTGTCAAATATCGACGAAGAACCAAAGCCTTGCAGAAAATATTACAATCTTATAATGGGGGCGGGTCATATCGAAGGGTAGGTCAAGGCAAACTCATTGAGGGAACATACGTTCATTGTGACCTTGACAAAGACCTGGCACGCACCCTTGTTTGATTTATACGACTGTGATATTGTCATTTTAGTTGGATGAACTGGTAGATTATTATGGATACATTAACTGAAACGGGTAAGCTTAAGAAAGTTTTAAAGGGAAGCGTTAATCGAAGTTATTGAATTCCACCTTTACAATATGAGACTCTTTAAATGTTGACATTCTCTAATATTTATCCTAAAAATCTCACAATCACATCAAAAACTCTCGTGTTTCAGATGTTCTTGCTCTAGTTTGAAAAGAGGTATTGTGCGCGGGCAACAATTTGAATACGATGTGGAAATGGAACACAGTTGAAATGGAAGTGGAATCTGACTTATGAACCAAATGATTGACCTTACAAATCTCCCGTCAGTATCGAGGTTCAACCTTCACGTTTCAAGACACCAATTTTCCAGGAGGTTACAAAATGGGTAAAAAAATGTTCTCTGAAAGTGCGCTCGAGCGAATGGAAAAAGAATACAAAGAATGGCTCGAAGTTTATAAGAAGGCCCTTCAAAGAATTCCCGAGCGACTCGAACGATTCTCCACTGTCTCTGACATGGAAGTGAAAGCACTGTACACACCACTTGACCTGAAAGATAAAGACTATTTTGAAGAAATTGGGTTTCCAGGTATGTACCCGTTTACTCGCGGAGTCCAACCAAGCATGTATCGTGCTAGGCTCTGGACCATGAGGATGTTCGCCGGCCTTGGCACTGCGGAAGATACCAACAAGCGGTTTCATTATCTCGTGAATCACGGAGAAACCGGACTAAGCACCGCCTTCGACTTTCCAACTCTCATGGGCTACGACACTGATTCACCTCTAGCAAAAGGTGAATGCGGAAAGTGCGGTGTTGCCATAGACACTATCCAGGACATGGAAATTCTCTTCAAAGGCCTTAACCTTGAAGAATTGACAACCTCCATGACCATCAATCCTCCGGCGTCAGTCATATGGGCTATGTACATTGCCAACGCCGAAAATCAGGGTTTCGACAGGAAAAAACTCGGAGGCACTATTCAGAACGAT
Source organism: Deltaproteobacteria bacterium (assembly GCA_003646715.1). GTDB lineage: Bacteria > Desulfobacterota > Syntrophobacteria > B119-G9 > B119-G9 > B119-G9. Next base: position 6,963 of record QMLL01000018.1, on the reverse strand, counting down.
TGTCTAAAAGAATTCATTGCGCAAAAAACATTGATGCTGCCGCCGGAACCATCACTTCGCCTGGTGGTTGATACGGTGGAATTCGGAACTTATGAAGTGCCTCGCTGGAACACCATCAGCATCAGTGGATATCACATCCGAGAAGCCGGCGCTACCGCCGTTCAGGAACTCGCTTTTACCATTTACGACGGAATCACATACGTTGAAGAATGCATCAAGCGAGGTCTCGACGTGGATGCCTTTGCAGGCAGACTTTCCTTTTTCTGGAATTCTCACATAGACTTTTTCGAAGAAATTGCCAAGATGAGGGCATCCAGAAGAATGTGGGCCAGGATTATGAAAGAACGGTTCAAGGCCAAAAAGCCCAGATCCATGCTGATGCGTTTCCATACTCAGACCGCCGGATGTTCATTAACTGCCCAGGAACCTTACAACAACATCATCAGAACCACAACCGAGGCGCTGGCTGCGATTCTGGGCGGGACTCAATCGTTACATACCAATTCTCTGGATGAGGTCTACATGATCCCCAGTGAAGAAGCCGTTACTATCGCTCTTAGAACCCAGCAGATTCTGGCAGACGAAGTAGGAGTGGCAAACATAATTGATCCTCTTGCGGGTTCATACTTCGTCGAGGCCCTGACTGACAAGATGGAAGAAGAAGCCATGGCCTATATCAAGAAGCTTGATGAACTCGGCGGCATGATCGAAGCAATCGAAAAAGACTATCCGCAGATGGAAATCGCCGATTCCGCATACAAGTTTCAACAACAGGTGGAAAAGGGAGAAAAGATAATAATCGGAATTAACAAGTTCCCATCTCCCAAACCTGATCTTGAAATTCTAAAAATAGATCCTGAAATCGAAAAGAGACAAATCGAAAGAACTCAAAGGTTCAAAGAAAAGAGAGACAAAGTTAAATTGCAGAAATGCATGGATGAGTTAAGAAGACGCTGCGAAGGACCTCCTTGCTGGGAAAATAATGTTATGCCAGCTCTTATTGATGCAGTAAAAGCTGGAGCCACGGAGCAAGAAATTTGCGACCTTTACAGAGATGTTTTCGGTATATACACTGATCCAGGAACGTTTTAACCTAAGTTGAACAGGAAAGAGGAGATTCTGTTATGGGTTCTGATAGAAAACTTAGAGTCTTGATAGCCAAGCCCGGACTCGACGGACATGATCGGGGCGCCAGGGTTATAGCTCGAGCTTTTAGAGATGCTGGATTTGAAGTAATTTACACGGGATGTCACCAGACTCCTGAACAGATAGTGAGCACAGCCCTTCAGGAGGACGTGGACCTCATAGGACTGAGTATCCTTTCCGGGGCTCACATGTACTCATTCCCACGGATAATGGAATTGCTCAAGGAACACAATGCAGAGGATATTGTGGTGATTGGTGGAGGCATATTCCCCACGGAAGATATACCCAAATTAAAGGAAATTGGCATAAAGGAGATTTTCGAACCGGGGACATTACTTGAAGATATTATTCAATGGGTTAAAACTAATGTAAAACCCCGCGGTGCCGCAGAGGCAGCGTGAGGTATCTGTGACAGGATACATAGATTAGTCGATGCCAGAGTTCTTTAATGTGAGTGCACCAAAAGAAAGGCATTTTTAAATGGAGATCGTACAGAAGATTTTAGACGGAGATATTAGAGCTGTCGCGAGATTGATGCGGGATATCGACGACGAGATTCCCTCAGCCAAGGAAGTTTTGAAGGAACTCTACCCGTACACAGGGAAAGCTTACGTAATTGGATTTACAGGCTCCCCAGGCGTAGGAAAAAGTACCCTTGTTGATCGTCTGGTGGACAAACTTCGAGCGGTAGGCAAAACCGTGGGTATTCTCGCCATCGATCCCACAAGCCCCTTTACAGGTGGCGCCATTCTTGGGGATAGGATACGCATGCAGCGGCATTTTTTGGATTCCGGCGTATTTATCAGAAGTCTCGCAACACGCGGCCATTTCGGAGGTCTCACCAGATCGACCCATGACATGATAGACGTCCTGGACGCGATGGGAAAAGATATCATAATTGTGGAAACCGTGGGTGTGGGACAGGATGAGATCGAAATTGCTCATACGGCTCATACTACCGTGCTTGTTACTGTGCCGGGAATGGGGGACGAAGTTCAGGCCATAAAAGCCGGAATCATGGAAATCGGAGACATATTTGTGGTCAACAAATCAGACAGAGAAGGTTCTCGAAAGACAATTAGAGAACTTAGAAATCTCGTGGAACTGGGACTTCGTCGCCACAAAACGGAAGGCCCCCCCTGGGAACCTCCAATTATTGAAACAGTTGCCAGCAAGAACAAGGGTATCGATGAGCTCTATGAAGCAATAATGAAACACAAGAAGTACCTGTTCGATAATAAGAAAACAAAACTGGAACGGGTCCTTTTTGACAGGGCTAAGCTTCACTTTGTGGGGATACTTCGTGACCAGTTATTCAATACTGTTCTAAAGAGAGCCAGGGAAAGAGGCGAGGATCTTGATGAACTGGTAGCGAAAATCGTCCATCGTGACGTTGACCCGTACACCCTCGCAAACAAGCTTGTAGAAAGAGAACTTGGCGACAGCAAATGAACCATGTATGAAAGCTCATGGTGGCAAGAAATTAAATTTCAGCCATCCGTCATCTGAAAACAAGCAGAGCCTCTCGTTTTGATGAGAGGCTTTTTAATTTTCAGTCACGCACATGGAAGAAAAAGAGCCAAAAAACATACCCGAATGGAAACAAAGATTGAATGACTTTCCGGACAGCCCCGGTGTCTACATTTTTAAGGATAGAAATGGCGACGTTCTATACGTAGGAAAAGCAAAGAATCTCAGGAAAAGAGTTTCAAGTTATACCCGCAGACAATTAGCAGACACCAAAACCGCCAAAATGCTGGAACGGGTTAATAATGTAGACTTTATCGTTACGGCAAGTGAAAAAGAAGCATTGCTTCTGGAATCGAATCTTATTAAGAAGTTTCGTCCCAAGTACAACGTAATCCTTACAGATGACAAAAATTACCCGTGCGTCCGGATCGACACATCGCAGCCTTTCCCCAGACTGGAAATCGTCAGAAAAATAAAGAACGACGGAGCTATTTACTTCGGTCCTTTTCCATCAGTCAAGGCTGTAAGGCATACTCTGCGTACGGTCAAGAGAATGTTTCCACTGAGACAATGCAAAACCAGGAAGCTCCAGCAAAGAAGTCGCCCGTGTCTTAATTTCCAGATCGGGCGATGCCTGGGTCCATGTGCCGGACAGGTACAGGAAGATGAATACAACAAAATAGTTCAGGAGGTCATTCTGTTTTTGCAAGGAAGAACAGACTTACTTCAAAACCAGCTTGAGCAAAAGATGAAAGAAGCAGCAGAACAGCTTGATTTCGAAAGAGCTGCAGTCTATCGGGATCGGTTGACTGATGTCCAGAAGACGCTACAGACACAGCGAATTGTTTCAACACGCTTCATCGATAGAGACATCATCTGCCTTTACGGAGAAAATGAAAGCTGGCTGGTTGAGATCCTGTTCGTCAGGCAAGGAGCACTGCTGGATTCAAGAGACTACTTTTTCTCCAATACGTGGTTAACCAGTAGCGAAATAATAGAAACTTTCATAACTCAATACTACCAGGAAAATAAGTTTATTCCTGACGAAATTCTACTTTCCGTTTTGCCTGACAGTATTGAGTATCTGACCGAATGGTTGTCTGAAAAAAAGGGGCGCAAGGTAGTAATAAGAAAACCGATGAAAGGGGAAGGGAGGCAACTCCTGAACCTGGGACTGGATAATGCTCGCAAACATTTCCAGATGAGAAAATCCGAGGAAATAAACCACGAGGAAATTAAAAAACAGCTTCAAAAAATTCTGAACCTAAAATCACCACCAGCTCACATAGCCTGTGTGGACATATCCCATTTCCACGGGAAACATACCGTTGGGTCTCTGGTTGTCTTCCGCGAAGGTGTTCCTTTTAAAGAGAAGTACAAGCGATTCCGCATGATGTCTGACAAACCAGCAAATGATCCGGCCATGATAGCAGAACTCCTGGAACGATTCCTCGCACACCACCGGGAAGACGCCAAGATGCTGGACCTCCTGATTATAGACGGTGGGAAAGCCCAACTGAACACAGCAGTGAAAGTTTTAAAAAGATCAAGATACCCGGAGCTGCCCGTTATAAGCATTGCAAAGGGGCCTGACCATTGGCTGACAAGGGATCCTGGAAAAACCCGAGACCGAATTTACCTGCCAAATCGGAAAAATCCGATTTCTTTTGTTTCTGCCCCGGGTTTGCTCCTGTTTGTACAACAACTCCGAGATGAAGCTCACAGGTTTGCCATCTCATACCAGCAAAAGAAATTCAGAAAGCAATTGACAGCATCAATCCTCGATGAGATCCCCGGGGTTGGTGAGAAAAGGAAAAACGAACTGCTCAAACATTTCGGGAGCATTTCAAAAATAGCAAACGCATCCCTTGACGACCTTTTAAAAGTTAAGAATTTGCCTAGAAACGTGGCAGAAAATATACATGAATACTTCCAGAACATCAGAACTGACGAGAGTTAACGAACCCGCTTGAGGAGAGATCTGCAAATCTTACGCAGTTCTACGTCCGATATCTTTTTCAATACCTCTTTATCCTCGGTGGTTAGCTTTCTCACGGAAACCTTCCTTTTTACCCTGTAACCGCTACGCCGTTTCTTTCGCCCCTTGGGCTTTTCAAAACGACGAACATCGGTTTTGATCTCACCTATGCGAAAGCGAATATTTTCTATTGGTTTCTCAGGCCTGAATTGATTTAGTTTTTCAAGTATCTCGGATTTGTTCAATTCCAGATGGTGTTTCCAAACAGGATCCGTAACAACTACATAGAGAACATTCTTTACTAAACGTCTTGGCTGGCTGTACTTTGCTGTTTCCTCCCCTACTATTTCCTCCCAGGCACCGTAAAGGGTTCTGGGGAAGAGTTGCTTCTCTTCGAGAATCTTTTTAATAACGTCACCAACTAGTACAAAGTCTTCATCCATGAAGGAGTATCCTGCTGATGTGGTAAAAAATTTTTGAAGTAAGCCCCTTGATTTTTAGACATCAGTAATTAACTTGGAGACACAACATAGCTGTACAAAGCCTAGCTACTGCGGATTGTGGGTAAAAAATATTTACTTTTTTTGCTGGTTGTGCTACTAATTAAAAGATTAACCTACCAGTGGTATCCGCAGAGGCTTATGATAAATCTTCCAGGACCGCAAAAAGTTGTTCCTAGGTATACGTCATGGTCATTATCCCGATGTTTAATGAATGATACCACCACGCTTTTGCGCAATCAATAACAAAGGAGGGAAGAGCCTATGGAACCTTGCCTGAAGCCCGAAACTACGGAAGCTAAAAGCGAAAAACCTACACCCAATCCGGTCATGGTGAAGGAAGGAAAAGGGTGGAGAAATTTCGTCTGTCCGCATTACGACGAGTGTCTGAACCTCGCTGCTAAGAGCATGTGGCCAGGCTTCACATGTAAGTTCTGTGAGTTCAATGTAAAAACTGATCAGGAAATGTAAATGAAAAGGGAGGGTTTAAACCCTCCCTTTTCATTTTCAATTCTTTTGTCAAACACTAAATAAGAAGATTTAGCTTTACTTATCTTCCTTCTCTTCACCACCGGCCGGTTCATCAGCGAGCGCACTCTCATCAATTGATTCTGTCTCGGAAACCTCATCCTCGGGCGCAGCACTTTCAGCTTCCGCTTCTTTTGCTTCTTCGCCGCCAGTCTCTTCCGCTTCCGCTACCTGCTCGCCCTCTTCAACCTTCTCCTCAACCTTTTCAGCAACTTCCTGTTCAACCTGAGGTGCCTCGGCCTTGATCTTTTCCTTCTTCTTCTTTTTCTTGGGGCGTCTCTTTTCAACCCCGGTGAAATCCACCAGTTCAATCATGCTCATGGGAGCACCATCGCCCCTGCGATAACCGATTTTTATGACTCTTGAATATCCGCCACTCACATTCTGATACCTGGGAGCCAATTCGGCAAACAACTTGTGCACTATGCTCTTGTCTCTTATTACCTTTAAAGCCTGCCGTCTTGCAGCGAGATCCCCCTTCTTTCCAAGAGTAATCATCCAATCTACCCAGCGGCGGATTTCCTTCGCCTTGGCATCGGTCGTCATCACCCGTTCGTGTTCAAGCACCGAAGTTACCAGGTTTCGGAACATCGCTAGCCTGTGACTACTTGTTCTGCTAAGTTTTCTACCTGCTTTGCGGTGTCTCATTTACTCTTTTTCCTTTCTAGCTTCAAGTTCCTCTCGTGATGGGAAGTTCTCAAGTTTCATACCAAGCGAAAGACCCATTTCAGCTAGTATTTCCTTGATCTCATTCAGAGATTTTCGGCCGAAATTCTTGGTTTTGAGCATTTCCGCTTCAGTCTTCTGGACCAGTTCACCAATGTAGCGGATGTCCGCATTTTTCAAACAGTTGGACGATCGAACCGATAACTCCAGTTCATCCACACTGCGGAAAAGATTCTCGTTGAGTTCGGGCTCTTTCTTTTCTTCTTTTTCTTCTTCTTCAATCTCCGGCTCTTCGTCAAAATTGATAAACACGTTCAGTTGCTCTTTAAGAATTTTAGCAGCATATGCAAGCGCATCTTCGGGGAGCACCGAACCATCGGTCCAGATTTCCATGGTCAGCTTATCGTAATCAGTTACCTGCCCGACTCTTGCCTGGGTCACCACGTAGCTTACTTTCTTTATCGGAGAAAAAATCGCATCCATGGGGATTGTACCTACCGGCATGTTCTTATCAACATTCCTCTCCGCAGGCACATACCCCTTGCCCATCTTCACGTTCATTTCCATTACAAGCTTTCCGTCTGGTGACAGAGTCGCTATGTGATGTTCAGGATTTATAACTTCCACATATGAATCAGCAATGATGTCGCCGGCAGTAACTTCACCTTCACCCTC
>QMLL01000017.1 GCA_003646715.1 Deltaproteobacteria bacterium | reverse complement strand
TTTGAGAGATACGGGATTTTGCTCAGAAAGAGTCCCCCCATTCGCTGCCCCTCTTGTTCGGTAACCCTAAAACCCTGACAACTTATACGCATACTACAGAACCGGAAGAGCTCATGTCAAGCTAGTTATCGAATATCCAGGCAAAATTGTGCAAACCTTTCAAGGGACAAGGGACAAGGCTATCAGGTATTAGATTCAATTCTGATAAAGAAGATTAATAAATGACTTCTATCCTGCTCTTATCAAGCTTGATACCGTAGCGCGTGTTGGGTCTCCTCCCGATTGGCGATATTCCAATATCCTTCACCGCATGAACACCGAAGATCTTCCTTAGATCCGCATTCACCTTGGACCGATAACTGTTAAAATTTTCCTTATCGAGTTTCATTATGCCGGACACACGATCAGCACCGAGGTAATAGTGTTTTCTCAGTCTACCGTAGATATCGGCTATTACTCCTTGATTACCAAGAATTTCCTGGATATTCATGAAACATTCTCTGCACTTACCACACGAGCTCACGTCTTTCGGGCAATTTTTCTTTTGCAGTACGAAAAACACATACAGTGCCAGACGCGCAGGCATAAGATCAGCCTCAAGGTGCTTGTAGATGACCTTCAGGTTGAGAAGGTTCACGGTTAACTTTGCTTCTTCTTCCTTTATAAGCGAAAGAAGTAACGTACCAGGGTCCTTCGGCGAATCCAGATACTCACCGGAGAAACGGTCACGAATGGAGACAAACGGTATGTGTACGAGATTTATTTCCGCATATTTTGTTTCTTTAAAAAATGGCTGCCCATTGGCATCTAAAAGTTCGATGATCTTCGATTTTCTGGGAGGGTAGAAAAAATTCCTGTTGCTCTCGAATTCGGGCGACACCAGGACGTGATAAACCCGATCCTGCGGCCTTCCATACATCTGAGCAGCCACCATCAAGCATGCGCTCATGGTTTTACGGCCTCCGGCTATGGAGAAAAAAACGGCAGTCGCCGGATCAGCAGTAAACCGAAAGGCCAGTTCCAGGCACTTTCCAAGAAGCCGTTCATTATCGGATTCACTTACTATGTCCGGTATTTCGTTCCCGTGTTCATCCGTAATAACGTGTATATTGTCGGGACCAAAATCAATAGAATTAGCGTCAATGCCATATTCGGCCAAGTAACGGTGGTAATGCCCGGATTTCCCGGATAACAACTGCGCAAAAATTCGCTCCTTACCATCCCTGGTAGTTATCACGTGAATGGCGTCCACCGGCTGGTAATTCTGGTGAAGGGCGTAAAGAGTCTCCGTGATAACCTGAGGACTTAAACCGCATACTGCAAGCAGAATTCTTTTCATTCCAGTATCTCGTAGCTAATTTTCCCCAAGCCAAAGGTCGTTTGCTTTCCCAGGTGCACTCGCGAACAAAAATCTATAAACGGGACAAACTCCCCGAGGTCTCCCCTGTAAGTTACCGAACCAATTATTCCCCCCATCGACATGGCCTGATCCTGGCGGTTCGAATATCTTTTCCAGTCGAACCACTTGAGCTCGGAGTTAACAGTTTCAACGGCCTCAGCTCTGCGAACCAACCCCGTGTAGTCCAGGTCAAGCTTTTTATCATCAAACCATGAAAAAAGCGCCGAACTTCGCCTCAACATGGCTCTCACCAGAACATGAAACGGAAGGTGATCCGTAAGCCTGTTTCGAAATTTGAGGCGAAGAGGCGTAATAACGTCAACTTTTATTTTCTTGCAACGAACCTCTTTACGGAAATCGTCGCTTACAATTTCCTCCACTTCCTCAGGCAATTTCAAAACTTTTTCTTCCTTCGTATAAACGGGAGCTTCTCCGTAAGTTACTGCATTAAGACAATATATTCCTCTACGTCCATTTATCTTCTTTCCAATACCAATTTTTCCCATCTGATCAAGAGCGTATACAAAATAGCCCAGGTACCTATTATATTCTCCAAAAAGAATGAGGTTAAAATCGAAGGATGAACCCGGAGGATAATGAGTTTTAGTGGAAAGGGGTGGTTCGATCACAAACGGACGAGGGCATGCATCTTTTTTGCCTTTTCGCTTGTCCTGCACGCCATGTGTTCTTTCAAAAACCCTTGAATAAAGACAGCGTTCACTGAGCAAACACTCTTCACACTTTAGCTGCTTCAACGCACAGACTACCCTTTTGAGGGCAATACCAAATACTCCCCTGAATGTTGATCCCTTGAAATACGGCAAGATTGCTTCATTTTCAAAGCAACATTCAATAAGATACCTGCCAAATAGCATTTTGCCTCCTCAATTACAGAACTTTTGAGCTCATGAACCGCGTGGACTCACTTCTTCCTCTGATAATCGAAAGAATACCCGGTCTCAAATCCCGCAACGTTGCAGTTCCCTTCGAGCCTGTAGAGTAGCTCTGATATTGAAATACTACTCCCAAGTTACTCAATTTGCAACAGATTCCACCTGGTAATACAGGAGGCAAAATAAATTATTAATTATTTTAAAAAATTTTCACGAATTAGCTTGCTTTTAATTAAAAAGGGGTTATAGTTAAGGCCAATTATGAAAGTTCACAATTTTTGTGGACGAAGAGGGTTTACACTGAGGGTTTGTTCCATTTGCAATAAGTGGCACCTCAAGTTGGGAACCGTAAAAATTTTTTTAAAGGAGGATGTCACTATGGCTAATGGAATCGTAAAATGGTTTAACGAAAGAAAAGGTTATGGCTTCATTCAGCAGGAAGAAGGACCGGACGTATTTGTACACCACACGGGTATCAATGCAAGCGGTTTCAAAACCCTGAATGAAGGCGACCGAGTTACATTTGAGATAGAACAGGGAAACAAAGGCCCTGCAGCGATCAATGTAACAGTAGTTTAAGTTTAATAACTTAAATTGAAATCAGAGGCATTCAGTTTCGGCTGAATGCCTTGTTTGCCATCCTGAGCGCATTGTACGTGGTTTAAGCGTCGTCCGTTGTGATAATAAAAAGTACTTTCATGGCAAAAATTGCAACCAAGGTTGACCAGGTGGTAGATGTGTTCTACGTGAGGGATTTCGAAGGGCAGAAAGTAGACGAACCGGAAAGGGTGGATAAAATAAAGCAGGCTATACTGGGAATTTTGTAGTTGTTATGCAGCTTCTTGAAACCCTACTACCAATCTTTGTTTCAACACGGCTAATGCTGATTCAATCTCGGTTAAATCAGAGACGTGGGATGGATCCAAGAGTAAATCTATCTTTTTCTCATCGCATTCAAGCTTTTTGGCTAGTTCTGCTTTTGTAATTTCAGTCTTCTGAATCGCTAAATACAGGGCGGCTTTTGCAGCCATTAATCCCGGCAAAGGTATCATATAGGCTTCTCTTACCCGACCGGATGCCTCTGGAATAGGTAAACCAAGCACAATTCTATTAGCAATAGCTTCAGCCAAACAATCCGATGCTTCTGATAATGCCTCTTCTACAGTATCACCTTGTGTAATCGCTTCCGGAATATCCGGAAATGTTACAACGTATCCACCGTCTTTTTCATCTAATGTCAAAATGGCTGGATATAAAAATTGTCGCATGTTGTTCCTCATAGATCGTTAACATCTAAACCTAACTATTTAAGCATAGCTCTTAGAGTTCCAGTTTTCAACTCATCTTTAGGATTTCTTACAATTGTAAATTTATTCCCATAAAAAAGTGTCCCATGACTTCCTTTTCCTCTCCGAGTTACATATTCAACTTTAACACCTCTTTTTTTACCAAGTCTTTTCACCCGACGAATAAATTCAGAGCCTTTCACTTAAACTATTCTCCATAATCTTCGTATATCCATCAAGTATTAATCTAAGCCTATCACACCCAATAAATAAGTCACATACATTTTTCTCACTCTAGTGAGGCACTTTTCAACCTCACCCATGAACTTCGCTGCATTGCTGTCAATGCCAAGTACACGCTTTGCCAGCGCGTTTAGCTGGTCCTTGTCGCGAGGAAGAGCATGGATTTGCCTATCTTCGAGAATCTGAAGATAGTGCTCTATTTTCCTCAAAAAGTAGTAGTCTTCAACCAGCGTGCTGGCGACGTCCGAAGGTAGAATACTCAAATTTTCCAGCAACTTTATTGCCTTTACCGTGTTTCCTTCCATGAGTTCGGGGTAGTCAGCTCCATAGATTAACTGTAATCCCTGAACAAGAAACTCTATATCTCGAACCCCCCCTTCTCCGCTCTTGACATCCACGGTAGCACCACCAAGAGCCTTCTCACTTTTCTCAATAGCCGCCTTTCTCATCTTTTCAATGGATTGAACAATCGCTTCCCGGGGTCTTCTTTTCATGATAATCGGACGAAGCTTATCCATCAGTTCAAGACCAATTTTCAAATTCCCCGCAACGGGTCTCATTTTAAGGGCTGCCTGAATTTCCCAGAGCAACGCGTGATCTCTGTAATATTTCAGTATTCCGGGGATGGTTGAAACAAGTTCACCTGATTCGCCGTACGGTCTCAACCTCAAGTCCACTCTGAAGAGATATCCCTGCTCGGTGTGTTTGGAAAGATCGGAACGGAGATGTTCCATCACCGTTGCCAGCCGGTGAGCAAGTTCAAAACCCCGGTCCCCGGGATCACAAACAGCTACGAAATCTATATCGGAGCTGTAATTGAGTTCCCTTCCACCCAGCTTACCAAGTGCCATTACGCAGAATTTATCCTGAAACTCCTCGAACTCAGGCTTCTTTTCAACCAACCTTTTCCAGACGCCTTCCAGGCAAACCTGTATTATTGCTTCTGCAAGCTGTGACAACTCCAGCGTAACCACCCCTACAGGGATTTTGAGATATAAGTCTCGCGTCCCTATTCTCAATATTTCCCGCCTCCTAATGCGCCTGACCCTGTTCAGCCAAACCTTATGACTGAGAGAACTTTCAAGAGACATCCGGAGTTCATCCTCAAGGTCCTTCCTGGATCTGGTTTTATGAAGGTTTTCCGGAACCGTAAGCCAATCAAGGAAACCCGGATTACGTATGAGAGTATCCGCCATAAACTGGCTTCCGGAAAAAATAGAAAGCAGTATCTCAAGCCTCATCGGCTGGGAGAGGTAGAGTTTGTAATGAAATTCCGGGCTGGGCAGACTATAGATAAACCGTTCCCAGTTATTGAGAGCCATGTCGGGATCGGGGGTTCTCGAGAGTATGTCAAAAGCAAGAGCAACAAGCTGAATGAAAGTTTTGCCGGTCAGATCGTGTTTGGCTAGACTTCTCAGGTTCCTATAAGCGAGGGAAGTGTCTTTGAAACCATAACTCGATAATATTCGATTGCGAATATCTTCAGGAACCGTGTCGGAAACCACCAGATCAACCACTGTACCCGTTTCCGGATCAGGGAGAGATTCTCGGCCAAAGTGCCTCTCAACAAATGCCCTCACAATGGCCATGTTGGTTTCGATGTCAATTCGTAGCTTCTGGGCCGGGCCCAGTCCTCCTTCCATCCTGTATCCTATACGCCGCGCAAGATGTTCAAATTCGTCGGAATCGAAATCAGGCAGATCAAGATCCTTAGCGGATCCACGAAGCATACGCATGCCATTGACAAGCTTCCTGAGAAAATTGTAAGCGCCCAGCAGTTGAGCACTTTCGTTTGGAGCCAGAACGCCTGCCTTCGCCAGCGCTCGAAGAGCATCCCTCATCCGGGGTGTTCTGAGATCAGGAATGTCCTTGCCGTACATCACCTGGAGAATTTGTACATCGTACTCGATGTCGACAAGCCCCCCCGGACTAAACTTCGCGTTTATTCTCCGCCCTGAAGCCTTTTCCCGGAACTGTTTTTCGCGGAGCTCCCTAAGTTCTTTCAGATCAATGGTTTTTGACAGGTAAACAATTTCGTCTCTTATTCTCTCAAGCTGAGCCCCAAGATCCCTGTCACCGGCAATCGCGCGGAGTCTCACCAGCGCCAGTCGCTCATAAGAATGAGCCGGCCCTCCGGGACCGTAGTATTTACAGAACCGTTCCAGGCTACAGGCAAGGGGACCTGCATTCCCGTGAGGACGTAAACGCAAATCAACCTGGAATATTCCTTCTCTTTTGGCTTCAATGGCCTGGGCTGTTTCCCGGACCAGTAATTCAAAAAACTCGGTGTTGGTGATGGATTTCTCGCCGTCCGTCTGCCCTTTGTCGCTGTAGACGAACAGAAGCTCTATGTCAGATGCATAGCCCAGATCTGCTCCGCCCAGTTTTCCGAGTCCGAAAACGGCATAGCGCGCTTCCAGCCCCGCAACACTCATGGGACGCCCGAATCGCTCCGCGAGATGTTCATAAACCATTTCCGTTGCTGCCCTTACAACGTTCTCAGCAAGATGTGTTAACTGTTTGGACAGATCATCAAAATCGACATCGGGATTTAGGATATGGTCAAGATCGATGAGGAATATTTCCCTATCTTTAAATTCATTCAAACGTCTCTTCTTTTCTTCAAAAGTGTGAGCAACGGCAAGAGCCTCAGTAAGCCTTCTGGGTAGTGTCTCCATTGGAGCACTGAATCTTTTTTTCTGGATGTGAGGTTTCAATAGCGGAAGAAGCGCTTCGTACTGGACGCGAATAAAGTCTTCCCACAGGAAGTCACTTGTGCCCAGCAACTTTGCCAGGTTTTGAAGGGTATAAGGATTAGAAAGAAGATCCAGCCACTTTCCCGTGGTCGGTGCTCGAACAATTTCACTCACAATATATTCAAAGCGGTTCAGCGCAGAATAAGGGTCGGGAGCGTTACCCAGAAAATACGTGAATTGCTTGGTCAAAAGAACAGACAACCGAATCTGGTCAAGCATCCCGGGATCTTCAATTTTACGTTCACGAGAATCTACGATATCAATTTCATCTTCGATTCTTCGGTTAATTGTCCTGATCTTTACGTGCTTTATGGACACCCTTTGTAAAGAAAGCGCATTACTAAGCGTGTAAAGAAACGCGGGAGTGTCTTCTGATATGACGATGAGCCTCGTATAAGGACTGGCTTCGTTATCTATGTTTATTTCCATGGGTGAAAGAAATGCATGAGGCGCCAGAGGTAACCTGGACAGCCTTTTTACCACCAGCTCATTTACGTCGTGTTTGGCCTTGTTTAAGGATTCTTCGTCACCTTGCTCAAGGAGCCTGATTACGTCTTCGAGTCTCTTCTTGAACTCCGGTGCCCACGTATCAAAAGAAAAAGGACTATCAACCCACCCGGAAAAATGATCGATAATTTTCCTTCGATTTTGAGCCTTGGGTTTCCCGGCAAGTCTCCCTCTCCTTTTTCCTGCCCGGGAGGGCGGCGTTTCTTCCCTCACCTGCTCATAGGTAAAAATATCCCCAGTAATTATGTGAAACCCCATCCCCGCCATGACTCCCGTAATCAGAGAAAATTCAAAGGGATAATCATAGGCCAGAACCGTGCATTCCACTCGATCCTCACCGGGAAACTCGAGGATTATTTCCAGGGGATGATCAGGGTTAATCAGGCTAAGTTTCTTCAGGTGCTCAACAACTTCTCCTATTGAAAATCTCTGGAAATAAAAATCACCCAGGCTATCCAGATGCGCCCTGATAATCCCGTCTTCAATTTCAGGACACAGACCTTTGATTTCTTCAAAGGTGGGTTTTGGCATTTTTCATATCACTCCTACCGGAATGTGGAAGCATCTGCCTCTGGCAGGAACGATAAAAAATGTGTTCCTGCTATACACTCATTTTGTTTTATCCACGCGACTGTTCGCATTTATCAGAGGTCCCATAAGTTTTTACATGAAAGTCCCCTATTCTGCCAAGCCTATCTTGAGCCAGGAGCTTTCATTGTTCGTTGTTGCTGGGCACATTGAGTCCAGCAATGCTGGTTAGTGATATTGTCTTCGGTATTCTACAATTAATCTAAGCGGCTGGCAAAAGCTAATTGCGAGCGGAAAAATTTAATGAAGAAGGGGTATGTAAGGGCCTCATCACATACCCCTTGATTTAAAGGATGAGTGAGAGTGCTTCAGTGGGTGTTTATATGTCGTAGTAAAGGGCAAATTCCCACGGATGCGGCCGTAGATCTACCGCTTGAACCTCATTTTCCATCTTGTAAGAAATCCACGTTTCAATCACATCCTGTGTGAAAACATCACCCCTAAGCAGATAATCATGGTCAGCTTCCAGAGCCATGAGCGCTTCTCTCAGAGAACCCGGAGTATGAGGAACCTTGGCCAGTTCTTCTGGAGGCAGATCGTAGATATCTTTGTCAAGAGGCTCACCCGGATCTATCTTGTTCTCGATACCATCCAGAGCCGCCATTAGCATCGCAGAGAATGCGAGGTACGGGTTGCAACTTGGGTCGGGGCAGCGGAACTCGATTCGTTTTGCTTTCGGAGACGTATGGTACACAGGGATACGAACCGCCGCGCTTCTGTTTCTTCTCGAATATGCCAGGTTCACCGGAGCCTCGAAACCCGGAACCAGTCGTTTGTAACTGTTGGTCGTGGGGCTTGTGAATGCCAGCAATGATGGTGCATGCTTCAGGATTCCACCGATGGCGTACATACCGATTTCAGAAAGCCCTGCGTAGCCGTCTCCGGCAAACAGGTTGGTGTCTCCCTTCCATAGAGAAAGGTGGACATGCATACCGGTCCCGTTATCGTTGAAAAGCGGTTTGGGCATGAAGGTTACCGTTTTTCCGTGTTTCTTGGCCACGTTTTTGATCACATATTTATATTTGAGCAGGTTATCAGCCATTTCTACGAGGGGGCCAAAACGCATATCGATTTCGGCCTGGCCTCCGGTGGCAACTTCATGGTGCTGGCACTCGATGACAACACCTATTTTTTCCAGGGTAAGGACCATCTCGGTTCTGATATCCTGCTGGCTATCCGTCGGAGGTACCGGGAAATATCCTTCTTTATACCTTGGTTTGTACCCGAGGTTCGGGTTTTCGACTCTTCCACTATTCCAGCGACCTTCTATGGAATCAATGAAATAGTACCCCTCGTGCTCATTCTGATCAAAACGGATATCGTCAAAAATGAAAAACTCAGCTTCGGGACCAAAATACGCGACATCTGCTATTCCTGAACCCTGGAGGTATTTCTCTGCCTTTCGGGCAATATTCCTGGGGTCTCTCGTGTAATCTTCGCCGGTAACAGGGTCACAAATGTTACAGATCATAACCAGGGTTTTTGCTGCAAAGAAAGGATCAACAAAGGCCGTGGAAGCCACAGGTTTGACGATCATGTCGGATTCGTTGATTGCCTTCCAACCGCGCATACTTGATGCATCAAAACCAATACCATTTTCAAATACATCTTCGTCGATTTCCCGGGGAGGTACAGAAAAGTGCTGCCAGAGCCCCGGAAAATCCATAAACCTTAAATCGACCATCTCTACATTTTGTTTTTTGATAAATTCCAGAACATCTTTTGCTGTCTCTAATTTACACATCGGATTTTTACCCTCCTTCTTTTGTATTTTGCCGTCAATTCTAAAGCAACTTGAAATGGCAATAAGTATGTATGCCATCATTACCATCGCCAGAAAATGGCTATTTCCCTCATAGATCAAACACTGATGTTTTTAAAATTAAAATCCATCCTACATTTTCGTAGGACAAATTTTGAAAATCCTACCAATATGTAACCTCGCTATTAATTAAATTCCTATCGCGTGAGAAATTTTTGAACAGTTGTTTTCTATCCCGGGATATGCGGAAGACAACTCCGGTAAGTTAGATGGCATCCCTACCCCTTTCTCCCGTTCTTATCCTGATAACTTCGTCAACAGGGGTAACGAAGATCTTCCCATCACCTATTTTCCCCGTTTTGGCTGAGCTTATTATGGTTTCTATCACCTTGGGAACAATGTCATCATCCAGAACAAGCTCTATTTTGATCTTCGGGATAAAATCTACCACGTATTCAGCGCCTCGATAGATTTCCTTGTGACCTTTCTGACGCCCGAATCCCTTGACGTCACTCACCGTCATACCTTTTACTCCCAGTTCGCTCAAAGCCTCCTTAACTTCACCCAGCTTAAAAGGTTTAATGATTGCTTCAATCTTTTTCATTTCAACTCCTTCTCGTTCTTTTATTTCTATCTACCTAGAAAGAGCACCCCATCTCACCGTATAAGGTAACATCCAATCCCTGAATTTCTTCTTCCCTGGTAAGCCTGAGTCCAACAGTAAGGTCAACCAGTTTCTATATTAGAGAAGTGACCACCGCGGAAAATACTATAGCAACTATTATTCCTAACAACTGAATCAGGAACTGGTGAACCTTACCGAAAAACAATCCGTATAGTTATTATACCTTTCCGAAGGAACAGTGTGGGAACCTGCACTCCTTGCAATTAAGGCAAAAGCCGCCGTGACCCATTTCCGCAAGATCGTAGCGGGAAATCCTTAATCCCGCGAGAACTCTTGGTATTATCAAGTCGAAAACCGTCGTTTTGAAATACAGACCGCAGGCCGGAACACCCACCACCGGAACGTCACCGATCTCGGCCACCATTGCCATGGCACCAGGGAGTACCGCTGATCCATACACAATGTTTGTAGCACCGGCTTTTATAACACCTTCTCTGGTCACGTCATCCGGATCAACGGAAAGGCCGGCCGTAATAATAATCATGTCACAGTTTTGGCGAATCATTCGCTGGATTGTTTCTGAAATAACTTCACCGTCCTCTGGAACTATTTCTGTCGTCAAAACCTTTGAGCCAAGATTCTTAAGTTTTCCTGTAATAATGGGTGCAAACTCATCGCGTATCACCCCCTGGAACACTTCGTTTCCCGTGATAATTATTCCAGCACTGGCTTTCCTGATGTCCACTACCGAAAAAAATCCCCCAGCTCCGGATGCAATTTCAATGACCTTTGCTATTTTCTCCCTTCTTACAACCAGAGGAATTGCTCTGGCCCCAGCTACCTTGCTATTCTCTGTCACTAACGTGTAACGATGCCTGGTAGCGCACATAACTTCCGGAATCAGGTTAAATTTTATAAGCGCATCCCAATTTACGAGAAATAGGCCGTTTTTGCTTGCACAAAAATCAATTTTCCCTTCCCGGGGCCTTTCCTCGTATCTAATTCCCGGACCTGCAATGTGTTTCGCCATCTTTATAATGGCTTCATCTTCGTGTAAACATTCTCCTCCCAGCTCATCCATTACATAAAGATGATTTTTTCCCATCTGTTGAAGGCGACATAGGTCTCCCGATTTTACAACGTATCCCCGGCTGAACTCCGGCCCTTTGAATTCTCCCGGAGAGATCCCGGTGACATCATGAGCAAGAGGCTTTCCCACAGGCTCTTCAAGCGGTACCTTCCGCAACTCCGGCACTTCAGATCCGGAACATGCCCCAACTGCTATTTCTTCATAATAAAAACTTCCTTGCTGGCAGGAAAGACAAACAAGCCCGTGCTTGATTGGATATGCTTCTCCACATTCCGGGCAAATACCGATTGCTCCCTTGCTTTTCTTTTTTTCAGGAGTAACTTTTACCATCTTATATCCGAGAACAGATTCTCCGGCATTTATCATATTTTCGAGAATTCGAGCTTTATTCTGTTCCTTTTTGGGTTTCAGTTTCAGAAACCATTCTTTGAGATCAGGGTATCTGTCCAGCTTTTTACAATCCACATATACTCTCACACCATCTCCTTCAAACTTGTCATACATGGTGAGAGCATATTTGCCCACGTCTTTAATTTTCATCCACCCGTTACCGATGGAGCATGGGGTTAGAAGTTGCACGGCGTCAGGCAGGCATGCACTGGTTTCCACGATAATATCGCAGATCTTTTCCGGTCCCATAATTCTTCGCGCGACGTCAACCATAAAACCACCTATCACCAGGCCGGGTGCGAGGTTGCCGTGCATTTTTTCAGCAGCTTCAAAATATTACCTGATAGTCATTCCACAAACGGTGACCGAGGAGGGTAAGCGGATGTGGGTTTCCGCGGAAAGTTCTGCCGGCATGAGATGCTCCTTGTTATGTTAGAATTAACATAATGGTAATTTAGCAGACCGGAAACAAAATGCAAGAGAAAACTTGAGACTCTGACATTTGAAATATAAACATATATGTGCTATATGTAACTCAGGAGGCGTTACGAGATGGCTCAATTATACTTTTATGTACCGGACGAAATCTCCAGAAAACTAAAAGAAAAAGCAAAAAGTAAGAATCTGTCCTTATCCAAGTACCTAGCTAGAATAGTGAAAAAGGAGATAGACTCAGGTTGGCCTGAAGGGTACTTCGATGAAATATGCGGGAATTGGGAAGGTGAATTTCCTGAAATTGAAAGACCTAAGCCTGAAAAACTTGAAGGAATTACCTAAGGCAGCAGAGACGCAACCAAATTTAACCCGCAAAGGCGCAGAGGACGCAAAGATAGGATTCATTTTTTTCTTGATCAGAGACTAACTGATCAAGCAAAGAACTCTGCCCTGCGGGCAGGTTAATCTGACGCTTGTGGTGATACTGTTCATTTTCGTCAACATTTCAAAAACTATCAAAGCGTCCAGCCAAACACAACAAGGGTAGTCGTTGTGAACCTCGTCTACCCGGAGGCCACAATAGCTTTTTGGTAATGACAACCGAAAATTGACCATGTGTGATAACCCAATTTTGACCATCTTGGTCGCTGGTTAAAATTCTGGTTAATTCCCTGGAGATCCTTAATGCC
>QMLL01000016.1 GCA_003646715.1 Deltaproteobacteria bacterium | reverse complement strand
TCAGCAATACGGTTCTTTTTCTTACCAGCAACCTGGCCTCAGATGTGATTACGGAGATGGCCAGCGGTGAAGACGGTGTTGATCTGGAAGTATTGATGTCTGCGATCAGGCCAATTTTGAGCAACCATTTTAAGCCCGCGCTCCTGGCCAGAATGACGGTAGTGCCGTATCTCCCGCTTAATCCTGAAGCAATGAAAGAAATTGTGTCTCTCAAGCTTGACAAGCTGGGTGATCGCCTAATGGAAAGTCACAAGATCTCTTTCAAGTATTCGTCTGCTGTAGTGGAGCAGATTGCAGCTCGCTGCACAGAGGTGGAAACAGGTGCCAGGAATATTGATCATATAATGCAGGGTACATTATTACCTAAAATATCGAACGAGATTCTTGCAAAGATGGGAGAAGGTAAATTGCCCTCGAGGTTAAACCTTGACATTGCAGAGGACGGGCAGTTCTCCATAGAATTCAGTGATTAGATGTATGCTTTTATTTTGAAGGAGAGAGATTATGGCCTTGATGGATGTAGCCAGCGAAGCTAAGTTCACATTTGGCATTGGAGGAGACTGGACTCTTTTCAGGGTACTGAGTTTTCAGGGCACAGAAGAGATGTCCCGTTTGTATCAATTTACTCTGGAACTGGCTATGGAAGGGAGCGAGAGTGATGATTTCATGTTCGAGGAACTGGTGGGAGAGGAAGCCTGTTTAAAAATTGAGGCTCAGGGTGAAGATAGATATGTCCATGGGATCGTTAATGAGATTGAATCCCTTGGTGAAAGGGGAAGTTTTACCATTTACAGATTATCGCTTGTACCCAGCCTGTGGCTTCTAACGCTGAGAACTAACAGCAGAATATTTCAAAAAAAGAAGGTAAACGAGATAATTCAAAAGGTCCTGACAGATGCCGGAATCCCCGGCGACAGGTTTCGGTTTGCTCTGACAAACAATTATTTAAAGAGAGAATACTGTGTACAGTACAATGAAACAGACTTCTCTTTCATCTCTCGATTGCTTGAAGAGGAAGGGATTTTCTATTTTTTTGAACATAGCCGGGATCGTCATATTCTCGTAATGGGTGATCAGGCGGTAGCTCATAAGCCTATACCAGGCGAAAATGAGGTTATGTTTCACATCTCAGACAGTTTGGTTCCGGAAGAGGAAAGTATCTTCAATTTCAGGTACTTGAAAAGAATTTCCACGGGCAAGGTTACGTTAACGGATTACAATTTCAAAAAGCCGAACTTAAACCTCCAGGTATCAGAAAAGGATGAGGAGAATGACAAGCTTGAGCACTATGAATATCCCGGTGAATACATTGAGAAAGGTGAAGGGCAACGCAGAGTCAGAGTGAGGCTTCATGAAAAGACCACATTTAAGTCTGTTGGTGAAGGTAGAAGTTTTTGCCCTCGATTGATCCCTGGTTATACATATGAGCTCGTGAATCATCCTAGATCTACCCTTAATCAGGAATATACATTAACGAAAGTGGTTCACAAAGGGAAACAGCCGCAGGTACTGGAAGAGCATTCTATGTTAGAAGAACTTGAATATTACAATACATTCCAGTGTATCGAAAAAAATGTGGTTTTTAAGCCTCAACGAATAACGCGCAAACCTATTGTACCTGGTACTCAGACAGCGGTGGTTGTCGGTCCCGAAGGTGAAGAAAGTTACCTTGATGATGATCATTACGGGATGGTTAAGGTACAGTTTCACTGGGACAGGGAAGGACAGCGAAACGAGCACAGTTCATGCTGGATAAGAGTAGCATATCCGTATGCCGGTGAAAAACATGGCATACAATTTACTCCGTTGATCGGAGATGAAGTGCTGGTGGATTTCCTTGAAGGGGATCCTGATCGACCGGTGATAATTGGGAGTTTGTTCAAGGGAGACCATAAGGCACTTGTTAAGGGCAAAGATATGACTAAATCTCAGTTTCTTACTCCTTATGGGCATGCGTTTTATTTAGATGACAAAATGAAAGAGATAAAATTGAATACGAAAGAGGGGCATACGTTTATGATGAATGAGTACGGGGAGGACTCATATACCGAACTTCGTACACCGGAAGGTAGAATGGTTAATTTGTGCGATAAGAGTAAAGAAGGCCGTAAAGGGATAGCTTTGTGGACACCTGATTTTAATTCTATTGTCATTTATGATCCCGACAACAGGATACAAGCGCAAACTCAGGATTGGCATAAAATTACTTTACAAAAGGCTTCACCCAACATAGAGATAATCGACGGCTCAAAAAATCACAAAATTCAGGTTGGTCCGGGGGCAATAAAAATTTTTGCAGATACTGGAACCATGACACTGCAAACAAAAGGGGGTACCCTCACTGTGAAAGCGGCTGGCCAGAAGCTGCACCTTGAAGGGGCAGGTGGAACTGTGGTTATAGATTCGTCTGGTATCACTGTTAATGCTGGATCCAAGCCTGTTGTAATTAACGGGTCCATTATAAAGCTGAATTCATAGCTTAAATAGTGTTCGCGGTAACGATACAAATGAGCACAAGTCAAGTTCTAAAATTTAAAATTCTAAAACAGGCAAGACTTCAATACTTTTTACCATACATACCTCTTGTGCTGGTTTTCTTTCTTGCACTTTTATTTTCATTGTTAAAGAAGCCTCTTGGAATTACAGATGCAGTGGTAAGCAGTGTCATTGTAGTTCTATTTATAGGGGCCATCGCATTCTTGATCTGGTATAACATTTCTCCTCAGGGTGAAATTCACATCAAGCAACACGAGATGGTGGTTTTCCCTTTTTTAAGAAAAGCGATAAGAATCCCCTTCGACAGTATTTCAGAAGTGTCCATAAAGGAATGGTGGATTAGAACCAAGGTAATGCCCGGACAATTTGCTGGTCCTGTGCTTTCCCTGAAATCGCACAATCATAAATTGACAATTGGATGCTTCGACGGAAGCTGGAAGGCAAGAGGACAGAGTGCTGATAGAGGTCGTGTTATGACCTGTCAGTTTGTTGTTTCAAAAGAAGATTTTGATCAAATTTTAAAATACGTAAAGTCGAAAATGCCGAGATATTTTTCGGAACTGGGGTAGTTTGAGAGATGGAACTAGTAAATAGCACGCCTTTGCCAGCCAGGCTGGATGTGGCTTATCTGGAACGATCCATGTACAGAGTAGGTATGATTGTGGCCAAAGCCACTTACAACTTTGACGCTCATGGTCGCGTGATGATGGAAACTGACGATCCCTATCCCATTTATTTAAAGGATGTAGAAACTGAGTTGGGGCTTTTGCCCAGGGATGACTTGCCACGTACAGATGAGGCTTTCGAGGTTATTCTGTTGGGTGCTGCTCATGCTCCACAAAGTGAAGCACGCGAGATGATCGTTTCTTTACAGGTTGGAGAAATACGGAGAGAGTTACTCGTGTTGGGTAACAGGGAGTGGATTGATTCGGCTGGTGAAAAGAATATCTCGGAACCTATGCCGTTCATCAGGATGCCTTTGACGTATGGAAATGCATTTGGGGGGACATGTGAAATCTGGATAGATAAGGAATCGTCAATTGACATTTCTGAACCATTGAATGCCGTTGGAAAAGGTATAAATCCCTATCAGTTCTTCGAGGAAATAAAAGACATGTTGGCAACTCCGGAAGGGTATCCTCGGTATAGTGGTAAAAGAGAATTACCAAATATTGAAGATCCTCGAAACCGTATAACAAAATGGGACGATCGCCCTCTGCCTAAATGCTGGGCTACTGTCCCTCTCGATTCCGCTCTCCATGCCCAGAGAGGTATTGATTTCCCTCTGGATACTGAGTTATTGGACTTCTCGGTTCAAGTAAAAGAAGGGATTTTTCACAGGGCTCATCCTGATTGGATTATAGATATGCCTCCTGCTGGTGTAGAAATTATCATGGAAGGTTTAACGCCTTCTGGGAATGTTAGTTTTAATCTTCCTCTTTTAAGAGTGATGTTTGACTATATCATTGGTGAAAGAACGGGAACCAGAGAACTGCGGCCTCAGATGCTGGTACTGTTGCCTGAGGAAATGAGATTTTATCTCGTATACAAATACGTGTTTCCTTTTGAACCGGAATTCGAGGAAGAAAGATCACTGAGGTTAAGAATAGAGGAAGGCTGGATAGCTGACTAAAGGGAGTAAGATAATGTTGATAGACGTTAACGTCAATATTGCGTTGGACTTAACTTTGGGAGCTTTGAGTCACTTTACTATTCCTCCCCTGCCACCGGCTCCAAATTTTTCTGTAGAAATAATTGCTACTCAAATGTGGACTTGTGGATATTTCTTAAACCAGAATAAATTGACGAAAAAAGTTTTCCATAAAGGGTTTTTTATTGTTCTGGATGGACATGATATTGGAGCGATGATTCCAGATATCACACCTGCGCAAATGGCTAACGCTTATTATTCAATAATGTGGCCTTTTTCATCCAGGAAAATCGTGTTTAAGACGACCAAAGTTGAAATGGAAAAAACGCCCGTCGGATGCTCTCAGATATTCTTGGCCCCACTTCCCATGCAAACATGTGGTGATCCTATATCAGCGCCTACCTCGTTTCCTTTGACTAATAAATTCAACACCGTAGTTGTTGGAATGACTCTAAAAGATCTATTTATGGGAATCCTAACGATTGGTTTGTCCATGGCAATAGATTTTGTATTTGCGAAATGGGGTGAGGGTCTTGATAAGTTTGTCAAGAGAAAGATATTTAAAAGAGTAGCAGAGGAAGCTGCAAAAGAAGTGGTAGAGAAGGTGACGAAGAAAGCAATTTTGAAAAAGTTGGCCAGCGAACTTGCCGGTAAACTTGTTCCTACATCTCCTTCCGCAGTTGCAAAGATGTTCGTTGCCGGAGCAGCAGGGTTTGGGACCAGTTCTCTGGAAGGCAACCCCACATTCAAGCTAACTACTGGTGGAGCGCCTGCAGGAGGAGAAGTCTCCTATTCGTGGGGGAAAGAACCGGGTTTTAAAGCACAGGGAAACGTACTTGGTTGGCAGCGTGATACAGCAGGTAAAGGGGCTAACTGGGGAGAACCTTTGTGATGCGAGAGAGACAACCTGTAAGAGACAACTATGATGCTGTTATTGATCTGGCGATATCCGAGGAATTGGGTGCGTATGCCAATTTAATAGTCAAGTTTACCTATAAAATTAGTAATGGTTTTTGCGTCTTGGACAAGCCAGAACCACTTTACCACGATATGAGAGATGAAAATATTCACCCCCGCCTTAAAGCGGGAACAGATTTTTGGCCAATAAAGCTGATGACAGATGTCGTGGTGCAGGGCTCTGCTTTTGCGCCAGGTGGAACTCCCATAGAGAAGATGGAGGTATCGATAAGGGTTGGGAAGAGGCTCAAAAGAATAGCTGTGTTCGGTAGAAGAGAAATAATCTGGGACAGACAGGGAAGACCTTGCATCGAGGAACCGGAACCTTTCTTTAAAATGCCTTTGATATACGAAAATGCCTATGGGGGTATCGACTGGAGAGTAGCTGTTGAAGATGCTGAATCACCGGAGATGCAGCTGATGCTTCAAACAGATCATCCAGGAATGTACCCCAGAAATCCCTTTGGGAAGGGTTATCTTGTGGTGGATGGTGAAGTTCCCGATATGGAAATGCCTAATCTGGAAGATCCGGATGATCTACTTACAGTAGAACGTTTGATTGTCGGTGACCCAGCTCTGTGGTACAGACAACCCTTGCCCTGGTGTTTCGACTGGGTGCATCCCTATACATTTCCTAGATATCTCTATTTTCTGGATGACGTGGACGCGTGGTTTCCGGGCCCCGAGGATGAAGACATGCCGGAGGTGCAGCGAGGATTTTTGAAACGGAAGTACAGAAGTAGACCGGAGGTGAGGAGTTCAGATAATGGTCCGCATCCCATGTTTTACCAGGAAGCCTCTTATGGAATGATATTTTCGAACCTTCGGCATGGTGAGGAAATTGTGATAACTGGTATGCATCCAGAAAAAACTGAAATTGCATTTAGATTGCCAGATGCACCTCCCGAACTTGAGATTGAAATCGAGGGATCGAAGGAAGAAGTTAAACCTAATTTACATAGTGTTATTTGTAAACCCTCGGAGGAAAAGGTAATTCTTGTGTATGGAGGGCTTCGTGAGCTACAGAGGCTCTTTATTCCTGGTATTCATAAACATATTCCCATAGCAGGATATGTTAACGGAGACCGACCCCTGGTATATGAAGCGCCACCCACAGTTAAAGAAAAAATCGAGGAGGCAAGAAAAAAGGATGAAAGCAATGGTGCGTGAGGCAAATAATGCAGGCAAAAAAGAATATGGGACAGAAGATAAGAATCTACTAATACTGGAAGAAATTATTGGACTGCAACGTTCTAAAAGAAAAGAAACTAGAAAGGATCAAGTACCGGAGTTTTCAACTCTCGTAGGCACGTGCCTTGATGCAAAACATCCAGCGCTGCAGGGTCGTGTGCTGGTTGAATGGAAAATAAAATCTGGAGAAAGCTACCGAAAGTGGATTCCTACGTTAATGGGAGTAACAGTAAGGAAATGTGACAGAGTTTTGTTGTCGGCTCCTGGCAACTGGACAGAACCTGTTGTGATTGGGGTACTGGACGGGTTTGCTTTAAGACCACCAAAGGAAAAAATAGAAAGGGCGTCTTTGGAACTTGAGAGGGATGAATCTATTACCGTATATGCTGCTAACGGAGAGAAAATACTTGAAGTCTTCTATGAAGGGTCTGGACCTGTTGTTAAATTAATGAAAGAAGATGTTGAGGTCGAGATGCCAGGAAAATTAAGGCTCAGTGCGAAATCTGTGAACATTGAAGCGAAAACGGGAGGTGTTAAAATAAAAGCCAGTGACGATGTTAAAATTGAAGGTGAAGTGATCAAACTCAACTAGTTTGAGTACATACAATTGTTGGAATTTCCAATATGTTATTTAAAATATGATGGGGGAAAGAAGGGGGAGATGCAGGTGGTATTCATATCGATCTGCCTATATTCTAAGTAATTTGTCTTGTGATCCTTACAACATGCTAATACGTGTTAAAATTGAGTAACTCATCCATTAAGATCCGAATTTTCCGTCCCATCTTTTTCGGTCTGCTGGTTCAAAATTAACAGCACGTCTATGTTTACCTGCAGTTTATAACAAATTCGCATAAGTGCAAATTATGATAAGTGTCTTAATTTAGACAAAAGGAGTCATGCTATGAGTTACCAGAATAGAGCCAGTGAGGCTCAAATGGTGTTCAGGATAGGTGGGGATGATAGGCTTTTTAGGGTTGTGGCGTTCGAAGGATCAGAAAAAGTCTCTGAACTTTTTAGTTTTATATTGGATCTCGCTATGGAAGAATCCGCTGCGAATAATTTTATGTTCGAGGGACTCCTGGGAGAAGAAGCACACCTGAGGATTTTGAGCGATGAAGAAGACAGATATATCGATGGTATCGTAAGTAAGATTGAATCCAGAGGAGAAACGGGTAAATTTACTCTTTACAGGTTTCATCTGGTTCCGAAGCTCTGGTTGCTCACCCTCCGTACCAATAACAGGATATTCCAGAAAAAAAAGACCGATGAAATAATAAAAGAAGTTCTGTCAGATGCCGGAATTCCGGGAGACCGATTTCGCTTTGCTCTCACTGGTTCCTACCAGCAACGGGAATACTGTGTTCAGTACAACGAATCTGATTTTGATTTTATCTCTCGCCTGATGGAAGAAGAAGGTATCTTTTATTTTTTTGAACATAGCAAAGACAAACATGTTTTGGTTATGTCGGACAGTAATGTTGGTTTTCGAACTATCCGAGGAGACAAAAATATCGGATTTCACACATCTGATTCACTTGTGCCAGAAAAAGAAATAGTCTTTCAGTTCAGTTTTCTCGGGCAGATTGCGTCTGGAAAAGCTACCCATACCGATTACAATTTCAAGAAACCGAGTCTTGACCTTCTTTCTTACGATACCGGGGAGCATACTGAGCTTGAACAATACGAATATCCTGGCAGATACGTCGAGAAATCCGAGGGAAAGAGAAGGGCATCAGTTAGATTAAAAGAGCTGACGGTTTTCGAGTCTTTTGGAGAAGGGATGAGCTTTTGTCCCAGGTTTGTACCGGGGGTTATGTTTGAGCTGGAACGCCACCCTTCATCCACGTTGAACCAGGAATATGCTCTACTTGGTGTCACCCATAAAGGAAAACAGAGACAGGTTCTTGAAGAATATGCTCCTGTGGAGGAATATGAGTATTACAATAGGTTTTTGTGCATTCAAAGAGATGTGATTTTTAGGCCAGATCGGGTAACACCAAAACCGATTGTGCCAGGACTTCAGACCGCTGTAGTTGTTGGCCCGGAAGGAAAGAAGAGTTACCTGGATGACGAAAACTACGGGATGATCAAAGTCCAATTCCACTGGGACAGAGTTGGGAAACGAAATGAACACAGCACGTGCTGGTTGAGGGTTGCATATCCGTATGCCGGAGAAAAACATGGTATGCAATTTACGCCCTTGATAGGTGACGAAGTACTGGTGGGATTTTTAAATGGTGACCCGGACAGGCCTGTTATTGTGGGGAGCCTGTTCAAGGGTGACCACAAAGCGCTGGTTAAAGATGAGGATATGATAAAAAATGAAATTCTGACTCCGTATAAGCATAAGCTTGTTTTTTCTGATAAGGGTGGAAGCATAACACTCAGTACCGGTGGAGGAGAAACAATTTTCATGGGAGATGGGGATAAAACTAAAAGTGACCACGGAAATAATATCAAAATATCTACTGCCGACGGCCATTTTGTTCATTTGATGGAAGGTAAAAAGGGCCGCGGTGTCATGATATCAACGCTTATGGGACACCAGGTAGATCTGGACGATGGTTACAACGGAATACAAATTGTCATCAAAGATCAGAGCGGCAATTTGACTATCACCATGGATTCATCTTCGGAGGAGATCTCAATTGTAAACAACGGTGCAGGTAAACTTGTTGTGAAAGCACAAAATGAGGTATGGATTCAGTCAAACACAAAGATATTGATGGAGGCCCCGGACATACAGATTCTGGCAAGCGGGTACGCAAAACTATCATCAGGTGGAGCTACGGATATTAAGGGAAATCCAATAAAACTTAATTGTTAGATCGCTTTGTTAGGATGTTAATTTAGTTTTCACTTTTATAATTAGGAAAAAGGAGTATAAAATGTGTTACCCGGCTGCAAGATTAGGTGATATGCATACGTGTCCGGTGGTTAATCCGTCAGGTACTCCACATGTTGGCGGACCGGTAGTTGGCCCATGCAGCAGTAATGTCATCACGGAAGGGTTACCGGCAACGCGCCTTGCCGACAAAGCAATATGCGCTGGACCGCTTGATGTTATAGCAGGAGGAGCTGCAAAGGTACTCATAAACGGATTGCCTGCAGTAAGGCTTGGCGTTGATATGACGGTACATGGAGGCACAATAACTTCGCCTGGAGCCTCTCTCGTATTAATTGGCGGACCGGCTTTTGCTCTTCCTTCGAACTTTGTTATTGAAGGAGACCCGGATTTTCAGAACAAACTCATAAGAGACCTATACTTTCTTTCGACAACTCGTAGCGGGAGGGAAGTGATTGATCGGCTTGCTAGTTCTGGGCAAACAATCACTTTTGTCAGGACCAATGATCATAATGGATATTGTAGTCCGGAGGATGGTTCTCGGGCTTCGTCACACCAGCCTACAGGATCGACAATTCAGTATAATCCAGATTACCGTTCCAATGCGTATGATAGCTCTGGTAATCTCATAGCACAACCACCGCAAGTGATCTTGGAACACGAAATGTGTCATGCTGTTCATAATGCCGAAGGGACCCATGCATACGGAACAGACCCTTCACCACCTCCATCCGAACCCAGTATAAATGAAGAAGAGGCACAAACTATAGGTGTGGGAAGCCACAGCAGTGATTATCCGACCGAAAATACGCTTAGAGACGATTTGGGGCTACCTAGACGTGCTGACCACTATGGGACGGGTGGGCCGCATGCCGGTGAACCAGCTCCCCTTGATTTACGGCCCGGAGATTAGAAATGATTTCTTACCGCCATTTGTAAGTGGAAGTGCGTGATGCAAAAAGGAACTGAAAAGAGTGCTATACGTTACTTTAAAGAGACAATTTCTATAGTTGTTATCTTCTTTGCTTTTTTGGCGAATGTAAACGCCGGTTCCGGAACACTGATGGACAAACATATCAAAAGGATAAGAGGTTTAATTATGAAGATTGTAGAAAAGGATTTTGAGTGTAGAGTGAAAATTGAGGCTAGCGAATTAAAAGTGTTTTATACAATAAAAAATCGTACAGGAGACGATCTGGGTATTTTTAATTGCATTGCAACAACTAATTTGGACGGAACTATAAACTACAGTCCGAATAATGTTTACGTGGATCTGGAAAACTCTATCTTGCTTGTACGAAAGATGATATTGCCAATCCCCGAAGGGTTAAATGTTGCAGAGCGAGTGGTACCGTTTGTTACTGTTGTGCGTGATGGTGAGGAATTCAATGAGGCTTTTTCCGTAGCAATCCCCGTCAAAGTTTGCAATCCTTACAAGAGAGCTCTGATAGCTGCCAAATCTCCCGGCGCTGAAGTGGTACCAATCGAAAAAAAAATGGCAACCAGCATTCAGGTTTGTATTGGAGTTTGCAGTCTTGGGTCTGATATCAAGATTTATCCGGTGTCTCGTGTTTATAACGACATTTTCAGGATTTGGCCTCCGGGCGTATGTATTGATCGACAGGTTGTATTGAGTAAGAAATTTGACTTGGAAAAGCCAATTTTGGTGCTTGATTATGGAGAATTCAAGGTAGAGTAAAGGTTATTCCTCAATTCTATTTGCGATAAGTACTAGAATATGATAGAAAAATTATAATTTCTGGTTTTAGAGGTATGTATGAGCGAAATATCTATTAAGCGGAAGGATCTGGATAATCAAGAGTTTCTTAAGCTACGCCAGGCAACTGAGAGGATCTCCAACATACTGACGAAGCGATTGAAAACCCACCTTGATATTCTTAAACCACTTTTTCTTCCAAGGAAACTTCTGGGTACATATATCAAAAGTGCATTTCGGGATGAAGTAGCCGGCTCCGATAAATCCTTTGCTACCCTTCAGGAAAGATATGCTGCAATCTGTGAAAAACCATTTAAGTTGCCCAAGAAGCTCAAAGCTCCTCTAGCTCCAATTGCGAATCAACTGGAAGTCACACCATATACATACCCGCTTCACGTTGAAAGTTCCGATACAAAGGCGATCCAGATAACGTCTCCTACCAAGTGGATACTCTCATATCGGAGTGACTGTCCCATTCCCAGGCTCAAGGCTATGCTGGCGGGAAGCGAACCACCTCAACCTGATGACATGATAAGGTCACTTATCGACCATCTTGTTCTGGTGATTTTTCTCGAGAAATTTCCCGCGTTAAAACAGATACTTGAGGATTTGCGTTACGATATAGAACTTGAAGAACTCGAAGAGCTCGGAGGGCTTCAGGTGGTAGTTGCTAAGGCGCCGGTAGAAACGTTTCTTCCTCCCGACGAGTTTATTCTGCAGATAACCCAGCTTTCCGGAGTACCAGCTTTCCAGGAAATCGTGGATCTTGAAGCGCTACAGGAGATGGCGGATCCTCTTAAAGAATCTCTGATCAGTGCTGTTGCTTAATCGTTATATTTTAAGCTGGCGTATCTTCGGTCATAGCTCTGAAAAACTGAAATAAATCATTGAACGATTCCTAGAGCGAAGGGGGGATAGCCGGTGAAATCGAATACAACCAGGGCCTGGTTGGCATACCCGGATTCTCCTGAACAACCTCTGTACTTTCTTGACAAAGAAGAACAGTTGATCGGGCGTGGTGAGGGGTGTCATATTATCGTGGATGACCGATACGTCTCAAGGCGCCAGGCTAAAATTTACTGGAAAGCCGGCTTACTTATTCTTGAAGACTACGGTCACAATCCTATACTTCTAAATGGTGAACCGATCAGGGAAGTTATGTTGAAAGATGGAGACATGCTTACGATAGGATCCAAGCAATTTATTGTCAGGATTATTTCGGCAAAGGAAGAAGCACAGGGAGAATTCGGGGTTCATGAAAACATAGGTAAAGTGGAGAATGGTTGGGACGAATCTGTTGCGAAGAGTCAGATGGATTATAGCGTTAAAAGCGAAAAAGTCCGAAAAGGTTCGTTTGTGAGGTCAATTTTGCTGGCTCTTTTGGCCGTTTTGATCGGTATTGTTCTTTTATACGGTGCTTTTCTGGTGTACGAGAAGGTGTTGTTACCGATAAAAGAACGGCACACACCTAAAATAGATAAACCAACAAATAGGTCATTTTCTGAAAACAATAGGTTAGCTTCCCTGAGACTAACCAGCATTGCTGGACTCAATGTGGCCAGCGACAATGAACAATGAAAGCTCCTGGCTCAAGATAGGCTTAGCAGAATGGGAGACCTTCATATAGACATTGTAAACTGGGAAAAGTAGCTTGAGATTTTAGCGTTATGACGCTAATTTAAAGATAGGCATTGAACATCAGGGTATGATCTGAGAACTTAAATGAAAAGCCTACAAATTACTGGAGATGGACATGACTAAAAAGAAACTCTGGATTTCGTATCTTCCCAGTCAGGAAAAGGAAGAAAATTTGAAAGCATTCGGTGGACAGCTTGACAAGTACGGGTTTTCTGTGTCCGCGGGTTTTTGGG
>QMLL01000015.1 GCA_003646715.1 Deltaproteobacteria bacterium | reverse complement strand
TTTTCAGGCCGATCCTCGACCTTGGTGACAATCTGTCAGCATCCAAGGCCCAGCTTTGGAAACACCCACTTGTTTAAAACATAAAAAAGAACGAAAAAACCTATTAAATACAGCAATCCTTCAGACATTGGTAACCTCCGCCTACATTTTTTTGCTGGGTAGTTGCCTGTTTTGTTCAGTTCCCTTAAAATTTAAACATAGCAAATTGATAATAACATGGCAAACGAAGATAGAAACTCCTTTTCATCGAAAAACTTGATTCAACTCCTAAACCCGTGAAATACACCCAATGGCATCTAAACATTTCTTTACCAGGAAATATTCAGAAACAGACTGATAAAAATGGAGGGTGATATCATGATGGAAATCTATTTTATGCAACACGGCCCGTGTTTGTCCAAAGAACAGGACCCTGAACAGCCACTAAGCCCGGAAGGAGAAGAACTGGTTCAAAAAGTTGCGCTTGCAGCAGCTAAGATGAAACTCCAGTTTGATGTTATACTGGCAAGTACCAAAAAGCGGTCACTGCAAACCGCCACATTTATGGCAAAATCTACCGGATATCCACCAGAAAAAATCATTGAATCAGCGCTCCTTAAACCCATGGCACCAACAGATGAAACCATCAATTTCTTGAAACAATATGAACAACAAAATAGAATATTGATAGTAGGGCATCTGCCATCTCTAGCAGAATTGGCATCCTTTCTGCTTCTGGAAAACGAAAAGTTGTCTCTCCGGTTCGAGATGGGAGGTCTCGGCAGAATTGACGTGCCAGCTCTACCCACGCACCAAGGAGAATTGAGATGGTATATCGTACCGGATTACTTTAGGCTTATTGCGGGATAAAGTAACAATAATCTTGCAGACGTTAAAAGTTGATAGGAATCTCGAGATGTGCTAACTTCTCAGAACTAAAGGATAAAGTGTTTTTTGGTTGGAGTCACGCTAATGAAGGTAACCTTTTGGGGTGTGCGAGGATCCCTTCCCGCCCCTCTGTCTAACCAGGAAATTCGTGAAAAAATAAAGACTGCATTGAAAGGTGCGCGGGGGCTGGATCTCTCGAATGACCAAGAAATCGATAACTATGTGGAGGAATTACGGCTGTGCAATAGAACAACGGTGGGAGGCAATACCTCCTGCGTAGAAGTCTGGGGCAAGGAAACGCTGATTATACTTGACGCCGGGTCAGGTTTAAGAAACCTGGGCACGTCTTTGCTGGCAAGAAATCTTGCCACTCACGATTCCGACATCCACATTCTCATCAGTCATACTCACTGGGATCACATTATGGGTTTTCCATTTTTTGCTCCCGCATTTATACCGTCAAACAGAATTTTTATCTATGGCTGTCACAGCAATATGAAGGAAAGATTCCTCAACCTTTTCCATCATCATCATTTTCCCATTAACCTTGAAGCGCTCAGGGCAGAAATCAAATTCATGTATTTTTCGGAGCGGGAAACAATCCGAATTGGCGAGTTTGAAATATCCAGCATGCCTTTACATCATCCCGGAATATCTTATGCCTACCGTATCACCGACGGTAAATCGTCGCTTGTGTATGCAACTGATGGAGAATACCGGGATTTAACGGAGGATGCCCTTGAAAACTATCTGAATTTCTTCAGAAACAGCCAGCTTCTTATTTTTGATTCACAGTTTACTCTGGAAGAAACAATGAGAAAAGAAGGTTGGGGACATAGTTCATCCCTGGTTGGTGTTGATTTCGCATTAAAATCAAATATAGAGAGGTTAGCCCTATATCACCACGAACCTTCATACGACGATTGTAAACTTGATGAAATAACTCAGAAGACCAAGCGCTATTTCCAGTTGATTGGAAACGGAAAACAGCTCGATATTGTCCTTGCACAGGAGGGATTACAAATAGAAATCTGATGATTGTTCGCGAGGTTTCCGGAACAAAATTCTACCAGTTTTCTTCTTTGAACAAATATTCGTGCATCTTCCACGGTTTCTTTACTCGCCATGGAGGGTTCTCAACTCCCCCTTATGAATCATTGAACGTAGCCTACAAGGTTGGCGATGACGTTGAGATTGTAGACCAGAACATAAAAAAGATAGAACAGGTCTCAAAACCAAGGCAGACAGTCGCCGTAAATCAGGATCATGGTTGCAAAATTATTATAATTGACAACAATTATCTTAAAACATATCAAAAAGAGAACCCTCCGACAGCTGACGCAATTATTACTTCCGAAACCGGAGTTGCTCTCGTGATCAAGGTGGCAGATTGCCAGGCCATTTTCTTATTCGATCCCGTAAAAAAGGTGGTGGCCAACGTACACTGCGGATGGCGCGGCAATGTAAACGGCATCATCGCGAGGACAGTGGCTGCTATAAAAGATGTATTCAATTCGAATCCTTCTGATATTATTGCAACTGTTTCTCCGTCCCTGGGTCCATGTTGCTGCGAATTCAAAGACCACAACACGCTTCTACCCCCTTCTTTCCAAAGATTTAAAGCAAAGGGTAATCACTTCGATTTCTGGAAAATTAGCAGGACACAACTGCTGGAAAGTGGTATTCTGCAAAAGCATATCGAAATAGCTGAAATATGTACGGTCTGTAATTCCAGGGACTTTTTCTCCTACAGGAAGGAAAAAATAACGGGACGCTGTGCTGCATTAATTATGCTCAAGGAGACAAGCGAGGCTTAACTGATGCCAATTTTTCAGGAAAAAGCCAGGATACTGAAAAACCAGCGAGTAGCGCAGGGCGTCTGGGAAATGAGACTGCAGGCCCCACAAATTGCTTCTGCTGCCTATCCCGGCCAATTCGCCATGTTCCGGGTAAGAGATGAGCTGTCACCTCTACTCAGAAGACCGTTTTCTTTCAGTAGATTGAATACCGCCGATGGGACCTTCGATATTCTATACAAAGTAGTGGGACAAGGTACCAGAATAATGTCGGCACTTTCCGCGGGCGATTACCTGGACATACTGGGGCCCCTTGGACGGGGATTTAGGCTTCCGCCGAAACATGCCAGAGAAATCTGGTTTCTTGCAGGTGGAATTGGTATAGCCCCGTTTTTTGGTCTGTTAGACATGCTAAGACAACACGAAATCGGTTTTAATATTACACTGTTTTACGGAGCTGCCACCGGAGAAGAGCTTGTCAGATGTGAGTTTTTCGAACAAAATAACTGCACGGTAAACATATGTACGGACGACGGCACCTGCGGATTTCATGGTTTTATCACGGATTCCGTGGAAAGAACCTGTACGCTTACCAGTGTTCCGGACTATTTCTATTCCTGCGGTCCACATCCCATGCAACAAAGAGTTATGGAATGGGCGAAGTGTAACAACCTGCAGGGTCAAATGTCCATGGAAACCATGATGGCGTGTGGAGTGGGAGTTTGCCTTGGGTGCAGCATTTCAAAAAATTTTTTTGCCGGCGAACAAAAAATAGAAACCGGTTACTTAAGGGTATGCAGGGAAGGACCTGTGTTTACCATAGGAGATAGAACTTGACTGCTAAAAAGGCAGAAGTAAATCTTAAAGTAACTCTTGGCCCTCTGAGTCTCCCAAACCCAGTGATGGTTGCTTCCGGTACCTTTGGATATGGTCTGGAATATTCAAGCCTGATAAATATAAGCAAGCTCGGAGGCATAGTGGTAAAGGGCCTGTCCATCGAACCAAGGCCTGGCAACCCGCCACCGAGACTTGTTGAAACTCACGGTGGCCTTATCAACGCTATCGGACTGGAAAACGTCGGAGTTGATAACTTTGTTAATCAAAAACTCCCTCTTCTTTTAAAGCACGAGGTACCGGTCATAGTAAACATCTTTGGCAACACAGTGGAAGAATACTCTGAGCTGGCCAAAATACTTGATGGAGTAACCGGGATCAGCGCACTGGAAATCAATATTTCGTGTCCCAACGTTAAATCCGGCGGTATAGTCTTTGGTACGGATCCGAAGCAAATACAGAAGGTTGTCTCATCAGTCAGAGAAAATACCGGTTTACCGCTCATAACAAAACTCACTCCCAACGTAACAGATATAGGAGAAATGGCAAAAGCTGCCGTTGAAGCCGGGACCGACATTATATCGGCAATTAATACGGTTTCTGCCATGGCAGTGGACATAAATTCGCGAAAACCAAAGCTCGGCAATATCGTGGGAGGGCTATCAGGGCCGGCAATTAAACCAATCGCTTTAAAAAAGGTGTGGAATATTCTAAACAGCGTGGAAGTTCCCGTGATCGGAATCGGTGGAATATCAAATCATGAAGATGCTCTGGAGTTTCTGCTTGTAGGGGCCCGTGCAGTGCAAATAGGCACAGCCAATTTTATTCATCCGAAAACTTCGGTAGAAATAATTGAAGGCATACGTTCATTTCTCGAATCCAACGGCCTAAAAGACGTTAACGAATTTATAGGTTCGTTAAAACTCGACTCTTAAAACTCAATAAAAAACATACTTAAATCCTGTTCAAAACACCTTCTACCCGCTCAGTTAAAATGTTCAACTGTTTTTCCAGCTCAATTCTCGCCGTCTCTATTTCTTCTCTCGTAGCCTTTGAGCTAACGTAAATGGGATTTCCAAAAGCCGTAACAATAGTTCCAAAGGGAAGGCAAAAATGAGTTCTGTCCCAGCTGGGAAACACGATCCTGGGCTTACCAGTTGTTATAACAGGCATAACTGGCGCACCGCTGTATTTTGCTACCAGTATGATTCCTTTTTGAGCTATCCTGGCAGGACCTTTGGAACCGTCCGCCATGAGACCGGTATAATAACCTTTTTTGACCATCTTTATCATCTTTGTCAGGGCTTCCACGCCCTTCCTGTGACTGGAACCTCGAATGACATCGAAGCCGAATATGGTGAGTACCCGGGCTACCAGTTCTCCATCCTGGCTGGCACTTACCATGACCGTTCCCTTAACTATATCTTTCTTTTCAAGATAAGAGCCGAACAAATAGGCAATGCCGGGAAAATCAAAGTGCCATGTTGCATACAATATTGGCTGCCTGGTGGCTAAAAGTTCTTTTTCACGCTCATCATTAAGTGTATAGTGCTTACAGGAGCCGTAAATCGCTTTGAGAAGCCTTGCGGCCACAGGAGGAATAACTTTTGGGTAGACAGTTCCTTTTAAGTATTTTTTTATATTGCCTTTGGATATCATGCAAAGCATTTTAATTGAGAAACAAAATCGGTCAAGAGCAAAAGCGTCCGGGATAGCACTGATAGGTTATAGAGCTACGGGTAAAACGACAGTCGGCGAAAAGCTGGCACAATTACTCCAGTACGATTTTATGGACATGGACACCGAAATATCCAGAAGAGAAAAGTTGAATATTGAGGAAATGGTAAGGGAACGTGGTTGGGACTACTTTAGACAGGTAGAATCCACACTGTTAGATGAGCTTGCTACAAGAAACAGGATAATAGTATCTACTGGTGGTGGTATTATTCTTCATGAGCAAAACAGGGAAACGTTAAAAAAACATTTTTTCGTTGTGTGGCTAAAGGCATCTCCTGAAACAATTAAGAAGAGGTTAGCAAAAGACTTGGACAAACTGGAACAGCGTCCACCACTGTCAGGCAAGGATCTGCTGGATGAAGTGGATGAAATACTGCAAGAACGCTTAAAGTATTATAAAGAAACAGCACATTTTTCTTTATCTACGGACATGCTTTCTCCGACAAACGTTACAGAGCAAATCATAAAACGTTTTAAAGAAAAGGTGGAAAATGCTTAACGGAAACACGTTTGGTCAATTTTTCAGAGTAACAACGTGGGGTGAATCGCACGGCCTTGCATTGGGTGCAGTTATTGATGGATGCCCCGCCCAATTGCCTCTCACGGAAGATGACATCCAACATGAGCTGGAAATGAGACGCCCCGGCAAAAAAGGAATCACAACCAGCAGGAAAGAACCGGATAGGGTTCAAATTCTGTCAGGAACCTTCGAGGGTAAAACCACCGGAACACCCATTTCCCTCATTGTCTGGAACAAAGACGTGGACAGCAGTGCTTATGAAAAGATAAAGGTTTTATTTCGACCCGGGCATGCCGATTATACGTATCAGAAAAAATACGGAATCAGGGATTGGAGAGGTGGGGGTAGAGCATCTGGTAGGGAGACCGTGGCCAGAGTGGCATCAGGAGCCGTGGCGCAAAAACTTCTTGATAAATACGGGATTAAGGTGCTTGCCTACACAGTTTGCCTCGGGGGAATTGAGATAAGCAAAAAGGACTTAAACATCATCGAAGAAAATCCTCTTTTTTGCCCCGATGAAGAAGCGTCAAAAGAAATGTTAAGAAGATTGGCGGAGGTGAAAAAAGCGGGAGATTCCCTGGGTGGCGTGGTAGAAGTTGTGGCTTCGGGATGTCAGCCCGGATTGGGAGAGCCGGTTTTTGGCAAGCTAGACGCTGCACTGGCAGGTGCACTTATGTCTATTGGAGCGGTTAAAGGAGTTGAAATTGGTTCCGGGTTCCAAGCAGCAGAACTCCTGGGCTCACAGAACAACGATCAAATAACCCCGGAAGGTTTCGAATCAAACAATTCAGGGGGAATACTCGGAGGCATCTCCACAGGCCAGGATGTAGTTGTGAGAGTTGCCATCAAACCAATCCCTAGTATTGAA
Organism: Deltaproteobacteria bacterium; assembly: GCA_003646715.1. Taxonomy (GTDB): domain Bacteria; phylum Desulfobacterota; class Syntrophobacteria; order B119-G9; family B119-G9; genus B119-G9. The sequence continues at coordinate 6,111 of QMLL01000015.1, read as the reverse complement.
ATTGAGCAAAAAACAATAGATACAGATGGTAACCCTGCTACAATCAGCACGAAGGGGAGACACGACGTGTCAGCAATACCACGAATCGTCCCTGTTTGTGCAGCAATGGTAAAACTGACTCTTGCAGATTTTCTGCTGGCTCAAGTTGCCAGAGAACACCTTAACACAAAGCTATGATCTTATGCCAAGCTTTTCGAAAATGCTGTCGGCAAGGTCGATGATGTAGTCGCGCTGAGCCTTATTTGCATACTGGATACATTTGCAGTGGAGTTTTTGTCGACTTCGTATCAGCCATTCGAAGCTAATAGACTTAAAACTCAAGTTAACGGCAATGTAAAAGGGCTGGCATTCCTTATGCTCCTTCTGTATATCGCTATAGAGCTCTTCTGGAAGGTTTATCCAGTAGACCTCCTGCATTGGACTGTGATCCGCATTTTCCCTTAAGTAGTCCAGCAACTTATAATAATCTTCTTCTCTGAGCTCATCTATCCTGTACTGTTTCACTCTATCCCCCCGATTAACGGAATATTTAATCCCATTCTGGTAGATTTTTTGAACACTTTAGTCTACAATCGTTTCATACGTTCACTTAATACTTCGAAACCTGAGTAGTTAAATTACCTCGTCCACAGGAATAATGCTATGAAAGAACCCAAAACACAATACTCGGATTTATTGGCAAAAGTTCAGATAAACATTCCCTATCGTTATCTCAAGGATCGTTATTTGAACATTTTCCTCGAGCACAATGCGAATCCCGAGATCGGTATTGATGCGGATACTCTCGACACCACACCGTTGCTCGACTTCAGACGAATAACCGAAATTCTAAAAAAACACAACCGCAAAATTACACTCCATGGCCCCTTTATGGACCTCGTACCGGGGGCTCTTGACCGGATGTTACTCAAAGCCACCAGAGAAAGATTGGAAAGGTTTTTTGAGATAGTTCCCGTTTTTGAACCTGAAAGCGTGGTATGTCATACAGGTTATGACAGACGTCATTACAGAGAGAACTGGGAAGAATGGCTATCAAGGAGCATAGAAACCTGGAAACCTTTTGTCGAAACAGCCGAACGCCTGAATTTTAAACTTCTTCTGGAAAACGTGTTCGAAGAGACACCGGAAGTGCATCGGGCTCTATTCGATGCCATAAAGTCGGACAAATTCGGCTTTTGTTTGGATGTTGGCCACCACAACGTGTTTAGCAGAGCAAGCCTCAAAACATGGCTTGATGCTCTGGGAGACAAAATTTGCGAAGTTCATCTGCACGACAATGACGGGAAAGAGGATACTCACCTGGCTATAGGTAAAGGAAAAGTGGACTTTGTTGGACTTTTCAACTACCTTAAGCAAGAAAGCATAAAACCAACAATCACCCTAGAACCACACCAGGAAGAAACGCTGTGGCAAAGCCTGGCATCATTACATCTGTTGTGGCCTCTGGACGACTGAAACAAACTTGCTTTGGCAGTGAGACTCGGCTCCAAATGTTGACCTTTTAAGTTTGAACTTGATAATGTTTGATAAATTTGTAAAAAGTCTAGTTCTGCCAATAGTTACGTATCGATATTTTTTTGTTTTAAATCAGGGACAAAACGAGCAAAACAATTCAAGGAGGAAGAAATAATGGCAAAGCCCTTTTCCGAAGTACCGGTTGATCAGTTGAGAGCTCGAATTGACACCGATAAGCTGCCTTTTAATACAACCAAGGAACTCAGCCCGCCCGAAGAGGGGGTAATCGGGCAGGAAAGAGCCATAGAAGCCATAAAATTCGGAATGGGAATGAAAGACCTGGGATATAACATTTACGTGGCTGGTCCCCCTCAAACAGGTCTTACATATATAGCCAAAACGTTCCTTGAAAGAGTTGCAAAGACAGAACCAACACCTCCGGATTGGTGCTACGTGTATAACTTTAAGGAACCTGACAAACCGAAGAGTCTTAAGCTTTCGGCAGGAAAGGGAAAAGTCCTTAAAAAAGACATGGCCGAACTGGTTCGGTCTCTTCAAAACAGAATACCGGAAGTCTTTGACAGTGACGACTATCATAACCAGGAAAAGGAGCTCAAACAGGAGTTCGAAGCAAAAAGAAGAAAAATCGTCCAGGAGCTATCTGACGAAGCAAAAAGCGAAGGGTTCATACTGCAGTTTTCGCAGGTCGGAATGGTAATAGTCCCTGCAAAAGATGACGAACCCATGAGCCAGGAAGAAATCGCTCAACTTAGCGAGGAAGAAAGGAAGGAACTGAAAGAAAGAAGCGAAAAGTTTCATAAAAAGATGAGCGAAGCTATCAAAGAAATCCGGAAAGCTGAAAACGAATACAAGGAGAAACAAACAAAACTGGATAACGACACAGCTTTATACGTTGTCGGCCATCTAATAGAAAGTTACAAGGAAAAATATAAAGACGAAGAACAAGTACTCGCTTACCTTGATAGCGTACAGGAAGATGTTCTTGAAAATATTGAAGACTTTAAGAAAAAACAGGATCAGCAACAGGCACTTCCCATTCCGCTTCCGCCAAAAGAAAGTGCCTTCAGACGATATGATGTAAACGTATTAATCGACAATTCCGAACGTGAAGGTGCACCGGTAATAATTGAATCCAACCCCGTGTATCCGAACCTCTTCGGTTCCATCGAACGCCAGGCGTGGTTCGGAGCACTGGTTACGGATTTTACCATGATAAAAGCCGGAGCTCTTCACAGGGCCAACGGGGGATACCTTGTAATTAAGGCCCTGGATCTGCTTAAGTGGTATCTTTCCTGGGAAGCTCTCAAACGGGCAATCAAGAACAAAGAAATAAAAATCGAAGATCTCGGTGAACTCTACGGCCTGTTCAGTACCAGGACTATTCAACCAGAGCCCATACCACTGGATGTGAAACTGGTCCTCACCGGTGATCACTACCTGTATCAGCTACTCTACATCTACGACGATCAGTTTCCAAAAATGTTTAAAGTTAAGGCGCACCTGGATGACCAGATAACCCGAGATGAAGGTATGATACTCCAGTGTGCATCATGCATTGCAAAGTTCTGTGAAGAAGAAAAGATCAGACACCTTGACAAAACAGGTGTTGCCCGAATCCTAGAACATAGCATAGAACTTACGGAAGACTGGGAAAAATTGACTCTTAAACTTGGCCAGATCAGCGACGTAATAAAGGAAGCCAATTACTGGGCAGGCCAGGATAACGCTGAATTCATCACCGCCGAACATGTTGAAAAAGCGATCAACAAGAAAATTTACCGCGCTAACCTTATCGAAGAACGGGTCAAAGAACTCGTGACCAGAGACATATTCTGGGTTGAAACAGATAAGTATATTGTCGGGCAGGTAAATGGTATTTCTATATTGATGCTAGGAGATCACGAATTCGGTAAACCAAACAGGATCACCGTTACCGTGGCGGTGGGCAAAGAGGGCGTTGTTGCCATCGACAGAGAATCGAAACTGAGCGGTAACATCTATAACAAGGCCATCTTGATCCTGAGCAGTTTTTTAAAGGAACGATTCGCACATAACAAACCCATCAGCCTCACCGCAAGCATATGCTTTGAGCAGAGCTACAGTAAGGTCGAAGGAGACAGCGCATCCAGCGCAGAACTGTTTGCGTTGCTAAGTGCCCTAGCCAATGTACCCATTTACCAGGGAATTGCAGTTACAGGATCCGTAAGCCAAAAAGGCGAAATTCAACCGGTGGGAGGCGTTACAAGAAAAATAGAAGGATTTTTCGATATATGCAAGAACAAGGGACTCACCGGAAAACAGGGTGTCATTATCCCAGAGAAAAACGTGAAAAACCTTATGCTCAGAAAAGAAGTGATTGAGGCTGCAAAAGATGGCAAATTCCATATCTACCCCATCAAGACCGTGGAAGAGGGAGTCGAAATTTTAATGGGCATGGAAGCCGGAAAATTACAGGAAGATGGGACTTATCCCGAGAATACTCTATTTGCAAAAGTGGACGCACGGCTAAGAGAACTCACTGAAATAGCAAGAGAATTTGGCAAGTCAAAAGATGAATCCGAAAAAGAAAATAACAACGAATCTTAAAAAAGTTTGAGGGATAAATCTACCAATTTATCAGAAGAAAGGATGGATTATGCCTGAAAACCAATACCTGATTGACACTTTTACAGTACATGAATCCTGGAGGCTATTTCGCATATTATCAGAATTCGTTGACGGGATAGAGGCATTGTCCGAAATTCAGCCTGCCGTGTCGATTTTCGGTTCGGCAAGGGTCAAAGAAGATGAAGACATCTATAAGAAAACTTATGATCTTGCCTATAAGTTCGCAAAAGAAGGCTTCAATGTGATAACCGGCGGCGGAGGCGGGTTGATGGAGGCAGCCAATAGAGGCGCCTCGGAAGGTGGAGCCAAATCGGTTGGCCTGAACATCCAGCTTCCCATGGAACAAATACCCAATCCGTATGCTAATATTAAGCTTAATTTCAGATATTTTTTTGTTAGAAAAGTAATGTTCATACGCTACGCCACGGCGTACATCGTCATGCCAGGTGGCTTCGGAACCCTTGACGAACTGTCCGAAGCCCTAACCCTCATACAAACCCACAGAATAAGACCTTTTCCTGTAATTCTTTTTGATTCCAGTTATTGGAACGGCCTCGTAGACTGGATACGTGACAGGCTGCTCGGTGAAGGAATGATATCCAAAGAAGACCTCGATCTTTTTGAAGTTATGGATGATACGGATGAGGTTGTAAAACACATCAAAAAAATGATCATTTTGTGATTAAAGCGGCAAGTCCAAATACGTTACGCTGGTAAGATTGTAAAAGCTCGCTGATTGACAGACATGCTTAGCGATGCTTCCTGGAAATCTGAATGGGCATCTTTTTTTTCTTTCCCGTTTTTCAGGGCTTTAATGAAAAGGTTATTCAAGGTATGACCAGACTTGTAGACTACAAAGTGCCCGCGCACAGGCATTCCATACAAATAAAGGTCTCCCAGGAAATCCAGTATCTTGTGGCGCACAAATTCGTTGGGGTACCTCAAACCTTCCGGATTTAAAATGCCATTTTCATCAATTACAACTGCATTTTCCAGGGATCCGCCACGGGCATATCCGCACTTTTTCATCGCTTCCACGTCTCTTAAGAACCCGAAGGTTCGAGCCCTGCTTATTTCATCTACGAAATTATCCTCTGAAAACCTAAATGTATATTCCTGTTCCTTCATTAGCGGATGATCAAAGTCTATGGTAAAAGAAACAATCAGTTCCTTGTTTGGATAGTACGTAATTTTCTTGTCTTCCTGGGAAATGCTGAATTTCTTATCCAGAGCAAAAACCTCACTGGATACTTTCTGGTTCTTTATGCCAGCCTCCTGCAGAAGTTCCACAAAATGCTGGGCACTTCCGTCAAAAATAGGCACTTCCGGCGCATCAATTTCCACCAAAATGTTATGTATACCCATGCCGGCAAGGGCTGACATCAGATGCTCTACCGTGGACACACCACTTCCGTTATTGCCAATGACCGTGCAGAGAGAAGTCTGGGTAACATGGTTGGCGGTTGCTTTGATGTAGGGTTTGTGAGGTAAATCTACGCGGCGGAACCAGATACCACTGTCCGGCGGCAAAGGATTTAAAGATAGTAATACTTCTTTCCCCGTGTGAAGCCCTACTCCGTTACATTCAATTCGATTTTCTATCGTTTTTTGCACTCTACGCATACCCATCCCCCTGCAATGGGTCAAGCAAGGATCGTTCCAAAGCTTTAATATACCCAAAAAAACTATAACTTTTTCGAAGAGCATAACTTACTAGACTTCCACAATATTTCGATATTATATCTGTATTTAAAAAACGATATGGATCCATCAATTATTTTAATATCCCTACATGTTGCATTTTTACAACACTACCCAATTACTTGTGGTTTTTTAGCAACATACAGAAAACGATTGCTATGGCAAAAAAAAACCGATAAGCACTGCTTATCGGATATTATCTTGTGGCGGGGTCGACCGGATTTGAACCGGCGGCCTCCGGCGTGACAGGCCGGCGTTATAACCAGCTTAACTACGACCCCGCTTTATTTAATGATGGGCGGAACAGGGCTTGAACCTGTGACCCCC
>QMLL01000014.1 GCA_003646715.1 Deltaproteobacteria bacterium | reverse complement strand
GCATAGGCCATACCGTTATCAGCAGCCAGTGCTTTTTCTACAATAACTGCAACACGTCCTCTGGGTCCAAAGTTTCTGCCTGTGATTGTGACAACAGTCCCGGCTGCTCCGCTCTGCGGTGATGCCCGTGTTATTGCCGCTACAGGTCCGGAGCCAGAACCAAAATGTGAAAATAGGTACACTATCATCGCTGCAGTAAAAATATCTTCATAATACCGGGTACTAATTATTTCCATAAAAATTGCCTTGACGGCTTCTTGCCAGATGGTTTCCGTCTGTTTATCAGGACTGGATGTCTGTAACCTGATTTGAGAAAAATATTTCTAGCTATTCGCAGATTTACACTGAAAAAATAGTAACCGAAAGTTATCGTCACGAATTTTTTTCTTGATATGTAAACGGTTAAAGTGTATGTTCTGTGCGAGTTAAAATTTGCCGGGGTAGGACTTGTTTGTTAATAAAATCTCAAGCTGAGTGACAGAAGAAGAACGCAATGGAAGATCTCACCTATGTACCTCACTGGGTATTAAACGTCGGGAATTACAAAATCACATTAAACAGTGTGACGTTACTGACAACCTGGGGCATAATGGCAGTCCTCGTTGTATTTTCTTTGATGCTTGCCAAAAGAATCAGAACGGTGCCCGGGGGGTGGCAAACGATCAGTGAAGTCCTGATAGACGGATTTTACGGGATGGTAATCGATGCCCTGGGACCGGAAATAGGCCCCAAATATTTTCCCATGATCTGCATAATGTTCATATTCCTGGTGCTGTGTAACTGGATAGGCATATTACCTTACATGAGTGAGCCTACCAAAGATATCAATACACCCCTGGGACTTGGAATTATGGGGTTTTTTATCGCACATGGTACGGCGATCAAGGTTAAAGGCATCAAACAATATGTCAAGGAGTATTTCCAGCCCATTTTTTTCATGATGCCACTCAACGTTGTGGGAGAAATTGCCAAAGTTATATCCATCTCGTTTCGTCTTTTCGGGAATATAATGGGTGGTTCGATCATAATACTGGTTGTATCGCACCTGGTTTACCAGTTGATCTTACCTCCATTTTTATACGGTTTCTTTGGACTGTTTGTGGGTACTGTTCAGGCGTTTGTATTTACGATGCTAACCATGGTATATATCTCTGTGCAGATAAGATAAGTTAAAAATTGTATTAATTTAAGGAGGTCAAAAAGATGGCATTTTCTGGTGCAGATTTGGTTAGAGCGGCAGCACTTCTGGGTGCAGGAATTTCCATGGGATTTGGAGCAATCGGACCCGGTGTTGGTGAAGGTTTTGCTGCAGGTAAGGCTTGCGAAGCCATTGGGAGAAACCCAAAGGAAGCTGGCCTGTTGACACGTACAATGCTTGTTGGCCAAGCTGTATCGGAGTCAACGGGAATTTATTCGTTGGTTGTGGCGCTACTGTTAATATTTGTTGTGTAGTGGCAGATAAAGCTGGTTATGGATATTCAACTCTGTGCAAAGGTTGCAGCTTTCCTAGGCGCTGGAATGGCAATGGGTTTTGGAGCCATTGGTTCTGGTATTGGGGAGGGCTACGCGGCGAGACAGGCATGCGAAGGAATGGGACGACAACCCTCCGTCGCTGATGAACTGCTCCGGACCATGCTGGTTGGTCAGGCAGTTGCAGAGAGCACAGGAATTTATTCGCTTGTTGTCGCTCTGTTGCTTCTGTTCTACGATTTTTCGAATGTACGGTTTATACAGATACCAGCGTTCTTTTCTGCTGGGCTATGCATGGGACTCGGAGCTATCGGGCCGGGAATTGGAGAGGGATTTACTGCAGGAAAGGCCTGCGAGGCCATTGCTCGGAACCCGGAGACCGCTCCTCTTGTTATCAGGACAATGCTTGTGGGGCAGGCGGTATCCGAATCGACTGGTATATATTCGCTCGTTGTGGCCTTGTTGTTGATTTTTGTTGTATAAGTGGGTGAAACAGACTTCTCAGGGAGAAGAAATCTGTGATTGAAGTAAATGCAACCATAGTATTGCAGGTAATTAATTTTCTTGTCCTGGTGTATATCCTGAACAGGTTACTTGTCAAACCGGTTATGAAAACAATAAACAGCCGGCGGGAGTATGTTGAAGGCAAGTACTCGAGGGTAGAGGAACTGGAGAAAAAGCGAGAAGCAGAACTGATGAAGTTCCAAACGGAGATCTCGAAAGCCCGAAGGGAAGCTCTAAAAAAACGTAACGAGATCAAAGCCGCTGGTGAAAGGGAAAGAGAACAATTAATTGAGAAAGCAAGTACTGAAGGTGAAAAGATAGTTGAAAGCGTCCGAAGCAACCTGAGCAAAGAAATTGTAAATGTTCAGCGGGAACTTGAGCAGAAGCTTGAAGACATGGTTCTTCTGGTTACGGAAAAAGTGCTAGGAAGAAAGGCTTAACAGCATATGAGAGCGAGGTTTAAAACTCACCATATTTTCGCTAGCCTGTTTATACAGTTACTGATGCTGCTTGTAGCATCGACCTGTTTTGCGGCAGGTCTTAAAACGGGAAAAAGTACTTTCTGGGTGGTGTGGAACAACGGATGGAGATTTCTCAATTTTGGTATCCTGGTTTATTTCCTCGTTAAATGGTTGAGAGAACCCCTTGCCAGTTATCTCAAGTCGTACAGAGAACTGATAAGTAAAGAGATAGAAAATGCCGAGAGTGCGGAAGAAAGAGCCGAAAGGGAGTACAGGGAAGCTCAAAAGCGCCTTGAGGAACTGGACAGTGAAATAGCAAGAATGCATGAGCTGGCTATCAAGCAGGGCACAGCTGAGAGGGAAAAGATCATTGCTGACGCAAGAATGCATGCTGACGGTATAATTGAGCGGGCTAAAATTACCGCATTTATGATGGTTGAAGAAGCCAAAAAGAAACTCCTGGAAGAACTTGTGGAGACGATTATTAAGACAGCGGAGGAGAAAATATCAAAGAGTATTACTGATCAGGATCAGCAGCGGCTCGTTGAAAACTATGTCAAAGATATAGCTAAGGCACCCAAAAGAAGTATAGGTGGAATTAGCTAGACGTCCAAATTTTACCTTCCCCTGAGTTATTCATTTTTCTCGTTGTTTTTCAGTTCCGAGATTAGTCTTTTTTTTGCTTCTTTCAATTCCTGGTAAGTGGAACATTCATTAATTTTTATGTCGTCACTTACCAGAGATTGTATAATCCCTTCTTCAAACATCTTAATCCAGAAAAGAAGGCTATCGTTTGTGACGTTTTTTACGTGGAAATACCCTGCGTCCTCAACATGTACCTGACTCTGAAAGATTTTTCTCAGGTAAGCCAGTGCGAATCGTCCAATCCCTCTTTTCTTTTCTCCAAGTATTTCCAACCAGAAGATAGTGATGTGTTTGAGGCCGTTTTCGTCCAGCGATATGCTTAATTCTCCCTTAAAGAGATCGGGCCACTCAAAGGCGAGGATCTCCATCGGCCCGTATCCTTTGAGGATTGTTAAGATGTCCTTAATGGGGAGATCGCCATAAGCCGATTTCCAAACAATATTTTTCCACACAACTTCAGGCACAGATCCGATATCCTACTATACAGAGTAATAAAAATCATCAACCAGAGCAGTGTATCAGTGTGTTTTTATCAGGCTTACGGCCTTCTTGACCGCTTTATCTAAATCTTTTTGCCAGCCAAAATCCCGAACTTCGGGAAAGCGATCAACCGCCTTTGGAGGTATCTGGAAAGAGCTTAATGGTGCACTCTCCGGAAAGCAATCCTTGCTTTCGTAAATAGCAATTCAGTAGTTTTTCTTATTACATAAAATAACGAGATAAAGCCCTAACTGTTCGATTTCCCCATTCAGTCGCGTGCAAAGGTCCAAGATCTTATCGCTGACTCTCTCGCCCATTATCACCGGCCTTGGTTAGGATAGAAGGTTAAGGTTTAGCGGGGTTCCTCCAATACAGCAATCGCATATTGTCACGAAAGAAAAATTTTGTCAAGTTTGAAACATCTAAAAAACTATTTTAAACCTCCAAGTTGCCGAATGGCTTCAAATAGCGCAATCCCTACACTTGTTGCTAAATTCAGGCATCTCACGATATTCTTACAAATTGGAATTCTAACACACCTGTCAAAATTCTCGTCCAGGATATGCTGTGGGAGGCCGGTTGTTTCACATCCGAACACTAAACAATCATTTTCTCTGTAGATGAAATCAGTATAAAGTATCTCCGCTTTACTTGAAAAATAAATAAAACGGCTCAATGGAAGAGACTTTTCCAGTTCTGCAAAATCTTTGTGGTAAGCTATTTTGACAGAATGCCAGTAGTCGAGTCCTGCCCGTTTAAGGTGTCTATCAGTAGTTCTGAATCCGGGTGTACCCACGATGTGTAATTCTGTGCCTGTTGCAGCACAGGTCCTCGCAATGTTCCCGGTATTCGGAGGAATTTCAGGTCTATAAAGAGCTATATGTAATCCACTTCCTTTCATCGCTGCACGTTCTTCTTTTCCGGGCCAGGTTTGTCACTAATGAACATTTGTCAGATTAATTGACTTAGTTGCTTTTTTTAAATATACGATTACAGATTAAATGGGTACTAAAATCTGATGTTGATCTTGATCTAGCTGGAGGGCAAAATTGAAAGGATTCTTTGAAGCCACAAGTGTTGCAGTTGTCGGTGTTTCTGCATCCCCCACAAATCTTGGAAGAGCAATAGTTTATAATCTTACCGAATTCAGATTTCCCGGAGTAATCTATCCTGTAGGACCCAAAGGTGGCGCGTTTATGGGTCACAAAATATACAGGACTATTCTAGAGATACCGGATAAGGTAGATCTTGCAGTGGTTTTGACTCCTGCTCATACGATCCCGGACATTCTTAAAGAGTGCGGTGAGAAAGGAATAAAGAGGGTTGTGATTGAGTCTTCCGGTTTTAGCGAATTCGCAGATGAAAGAAAGAAACTGGAAGAGGAGATACTAGATATTGCGAAAAGGTATAACATTCGTTTTGTAGGGCCGAATGGGATTGGGCTGATAAACCTGGAAAACGGCCTGGCGGTTCCTTTTATGCCTTTTGAATTTGAGTATCCCCTGGGAAAGGTGGCCATTTTAGCTCAAAGTGGTGGCATCGGAGCTTGCATGCTCAACGCTCTGGCTTTTGAGAACATAGGGTTCAGTAAATTTGTCAGTATGGGCAACAAGCTAAATGTTAACGAAAACGATCTACTCGATTTCCTCAAAAATGATGATAGCACCGATAATATTTTCATATATCTTGAGGGACTTGCAGACGGACGGAAGTTAATGGAATTGGCATCCAGATGCACAAAACCGGTCATCATCTACAAATCAAACTATACGAAGGCCAGTTCGGGGATTGCAAAATCACATTCTGCTTCTCTAACATCCGACAAAGCAACGGTGGATGCGGCATTTAAACAGGCGGGGATAATCCAGGCCGAGAGTATCAGAGAATCCGTTGACCTGATAAAAGCATTTGAACTTAAACCCATGCGGGGTAACAGGCTGGCTGTAATTTCCCGCTCCGGTGGCCATGCGGTGGTTGCTGCTGATGCAGCATCCTCATATGGGTTTGATCTTGTAGCTTTCCCGGATGAGCTGATCAAGCTGGTGGAAGAACATTCAAGGGCCGGTGTCATAAAACCTCAAAACCCTCTTGACCTTGGTGATCTTTTCGAACTTGATCTTTATGAAAAAATTCTGGATATGACTCTTGAGAGGGACGACGTGGATGGAGTGTGTTTTATCCACAACTACCAGGGTATTTTTGAAGCTGGTCAGTCGAGGCAGCTTTCGGCAAGGATTGGACCTCTGATGAAAAAACACAATAAGCCTGTAGTTTATTGTCTTTTTACCAGTAATAAAGAGATGGAAAAACACAAAAAGGTGTGCCAGGTTCCGATCTTTATCGATCCTTGGGAAGCAATTCGGGCTCTCGATGTCCTTTACAAGTTTCATACTAAAAATGTGCATCCCTTTGTTGCTGATTTTAGATCTCCCATGTGGACACCCAGGATAGACGAACTGTTGAACGACTATCTGCCAGGAGAGAAGGGAGCACAGTTACCAGTGGATCTGTCGTATCGAATACTTGCGTCGTATGGTATCCAAACTGCGCCATGGCTTGTTTCTGAAAATACGGAAGAGGTTCTCGCTGCTGCAGAGGAGTTCGGATATCCGGTGGTTTTGAAAACTGCAAGCACTGACGTAGTACACAAAAGCGATGAGGGAGCGGTGGTGCTGAATATAAAAAACAGAGTAGAACTCCTCGAAGCATTAACCAATCTTCAGCTTAAGTTCGGTCATCAGGTACTCATTCAGAAACAGATCGAGGAGGGTATCGAAATCTTCGTCGGTTCCACTCAGGATGACAACTTCGGGCCTGTGATGCTGTTTGGTCTGGGGGGGATTTTTGTGGAGCTCTTCAATGATGTGTCGCGAAGAATTGCTCCTATTAATCCCAAAATTGCCGTTCAGATGATAGATGAGACAAAGGCTGGAAAACTATTGAGGGGGTTTAGGTCACAGGATGAGGCAGACATAGAGGCATGTGCAGACATGATGGTACGTTTGTCTTACCTTGTGTGCGATCTCCACATGATCGCAGAAGTAGATCTTAATCCCGTAAAGGTAGCCACGGGGCATGATAAAGGCGCTACCGTAGTGGATTGTCGCATGACCTGGGCTTAAAAGCTATAGTTTGCCTACCGGGTTCATATACACAACGGTTTCGTCTATGCCATCAAGTTCTAATATTTCATTTAATTCATCGTCAAAAAATGCCCCAATAGGGCACGATCCCATGCCAAGCGCGGTAGTTGCCAGCTGTAAATTTTGACATACGTGGCCCAGGTCAAGAAAGATATACCTGATTCCCCTGTTCCTGTATTTGACCATGCACCTCAGTGGTACGGCGCTCCATATAAATACTACCGCCGCTCTTGCTACCATTTGTTGCCCAAGAGCTGCTTGCGCCAGTTCTTCTGAGAAATTACCTCTCTTCAACTGTTCAAGACTGAAGCTAGCAACGTGAAGGTGATATATACCTCTTTCAAAATCTTCAACGTTGTTCAGATAGAGGTAGGTTTCAAATGGATAAAGTGCTCCCGCTGAAGGTGCCGTTCGTCGCATATGATTCCCGATACGTTCGGTAATTCCCTGGGTTGCCCATACGAGATTAGACAGTTCCTGAGAGGTAATAGGCAAACTACTATATTTTCTGATGGATCTTCTTTTTTTGAGGCAATCCCACAAACTATGGGATAATTCAAGATCTGGTTCGGGAAGTTGAAATTTTGGAACGTTGAAATAGCTCTTGGCTGCTGGCGGAGGTGGTAAAAAACCCAGGTCGTCTTTTATCGGTTTATCGCGATAATATTTTGTGTCCTGCAAATACCTAAATCCTAGTCCATTGTAATAAGTTCCCATGTTGTTTCCTCCTCTGCTTAGCCTGTTGCGCATATTTTATTGTCCCACTCGGGGATTAAGAGAAAAACCCTCTCCTTTAGGTGGAGACTTTAGTATGCCCGTAAGGGCAAAAGCGGACCACCACCGACTAAAGTCGATGGTTTTGGTCGATTAAATATTTGTGAACTACCACCGTCTAAAGCCGGTGGTATCCGGGCCGCCGAAGTTGAATTCATTCGACAAGGCGATTGGCCCATCAAGCTATCGCCTTGAGACGATAGTAGTTGACTTTACTATTAGGGGTCAATTCTATTTTACGATCAACACGGGGGGTTACCACAGCTATCAACCTGGAACTTCCACTTTGTGGAACAGTGTGTGTTGTCTTTGTCCGGTGGAGTAAGAAAAGATTGACCATCATCCCAGTACTCTGGAATCGCCTCAAGCAAATAACAATGATGTCAAGTCAACTATTTTCAAGTAATTCTGACACTGAAACATTCTTCTATATCCTTGATATGGTTGAAAATATATTGTTAGATGATAGCATGCTTTTTACTGCGAAACTTTAGCTTGTAAGATATAGTACATTCCTTGCTACTATTGACAGATGAATGCGGATGCAGGGAGACGGCGGTTTCTTCTTTTGAAGAGATGTTCGTTAATGAGAAGGATCTTTGAGGGAAAATGTGTCGGGTATGGAGAATGCGTCGATGTGTGTCCCGTGGATGTCTATGAGATTAAGGATGAAAAATCAATACCAATCAATGCGGATAAGTGCCTTGGATGCGAAAGTTGCGGTGAGGTTTGTGAGCAGGAAGCGATTACGGTAACGAAAGTTTAGTTTTTACCCTTCCCCGGACTCTTTGGTAGTTGCTCAAAGACCCATGTGCCCCCCTTTGAGTCCGGGGATTCCTCGATTCTTTTATCCCGGAAACACAAAAACATCTTGGCTTAAAGAGCCGGCGCTATTCCGCTTCCTTGCGATAATTGGGTTACTCGGTTATTCTCTTTACGGCTACGGCACAGACTTTAAGCTCAGGTATTTTTGCCACGGGATCAAGTGCCGGATTCGTCAATACATTTGTTGGGGTCTCCTTGAAATGAAATGTCATGAAGACCACTCCCCTGGGAACCTTATCCGATGGCTTGGCTTCTACCTTTACTTTCCCTCTCCTTGAAGAAACCTCTACAACGTCCCCTTCATTGATACGCAGGATCTTGGCATCCAGCGGATTAATTTCGAGCAGCTCCCTGTTTCGAATCTGTTCAAGTCCCCGTACTCTTCTCGTTAACGTACCAGTATGAAAGTGATAAAGTGATCTTCCGGTGGTCAAAATAAACGGATATAATTCATCAGGAAGTTCTTTAGATGGTTTGTATTCAATAACGGTAAACTTTCCCTTCCCTCTCACAAATTTGTCCTTATGAAGATATGGAGTTCCCGGGTGAGAAGTATCAGGACAAGGCCATGCCAAGCCTCCGCTTTCCAATCTTTCGAAGTTTATCCCGCCGTAAGACGGGGTAAGCTTGGCTATTTCATCCATTATTTCAGATGGGTCGGTATAGGTAAAGGAGCTTCCATAACCCATTTTCGCAGCTATTTCACAAATGATCTCCCAATCTTGCTTTGCCTCTCCAGGAGGTTCCAATACTTTTCTTACTCTCTGCACCTTTCTTTCTGTGCTCGTGAACGTCCCATCTTTTTCCAGGCCACACGCTGCAGGCAAAACAACATCAGCCAACTGGGCTGTTTCAGAAAGGAAAATGTCTTGCACTACAAGAAAGTCCAAGTTTTTCAATGCTTTCCTGGCATGATTAAGATCTGGATCACTCAGCATGGGATTTTCACCCATTACATACATAGCCTTTATTTCTCCATCGTATGCCGCGTTCACCATTTCAACAACTGTGAGCCCGGTGTTTGAAGGAAGTTTACAACCCCAAGCTTCTTCAAATTTATCTCTTATGGCCGGAACCAAAACATTTTGATAACCGGGCAAAACTGGTGGAAGCGCACCCATGTCGCAGGCGCCTTGAACATTATTGTGTCCTCTTAAAGGGTTGATACCTGTCGATGGCTTTCCAACATTTCCTGTCATCATGGCCAGATTTGCCAGAGCAAGGATATTGTCAACTCCGTGAGAATGCTGAGTGATTCCCATGGCGTAAATAATCGATGAGGTACCGCTTTTGGCATACATTATGGCTGCTTTTCTTAGCACTGATTCATCAACACCAGTAATAATTGAAACATCTTCCAAAGATACTTGAGAGAGCGACTCTTTAAATTCTTCAAAACCTTCACACCGCTCTCTGATAAAGTTTTCATCCAGAAGATTTTGATCCAAAATCACTTTGCATATCCCTAAAACCAATGCCACGTCCGTTCCGGGTTTCTGCCTCATCCAGATATCGGCGATTGCAGTAAGATCTATTTTCCTCGGATCGGCAACGATCAATTTAGCACCATTTTTCTTGGCCTGTTTTATTTTTAGAGCCGCAACCGGATGTTGCTCCGTTGTGTTTGAACCTATAACGAATATACACTTGGCCTTTCCAATTTCCTCAATAGAATTTGTCATTGCACCGCTTCCGAATGCTGCAGCGAGCGCTGCTACCGTTGATGCGTGACACAATCTTGCGCAGTGATCTATGTTGTTTGTCTTCATAACCACTCTGGCAAATTTCTGCATCAGGTAATTTTCTTCATTTGTACATTTAGCGGAAGAAAGAAGCGCAATATTCTCTCCCTTGTACTGAGAAAATTTCTCAGTGACGATTTCAATTGCTTCCTTCCAGGTTGATTCCACTAATTCTCCGTTTTTCCTGATTAGAGGCTTCTTTAACCTTTCCGGGCTATCGGCAAAAAGCAAACCAAACCGCCCCTTCACACACAACTGGCCATTGTTAACGGTGTCACCCTCCTTTCCCCTGATCCTGACAATCTTTCCATTACTAATACCTATTTCAAGCTGGCAACCAACACCACAGTACAGACAGGTTGTTTGTACATATTTTTCCGGTTTTTCCAGTTTTTCAAACCTGGCGGTGAGGGCTCCCGTTGGACATGCGTCTACACAGGCAGCACAGAATTTGCAATTCGCATCAAGAAGGTAAGTCGCATTAACAGGTGCGATGATATGGTTCTGATGATACTCCACCTGAGGGACGATAATGTTTTCCCCCCTTACTTCACTACACGTTCTCACACATCTGCTGCATAAAATGCAAAGATTGTAATTTCTATCAAAGAACGGTTCGCTGAGGATTGGTAAATCTCTTTGAACAGTTTCATACCGAACTGCTTTTAATCCAGTATAAGCAACAGCCTTCTGGATTTCACATTCACCATCTTTGGGACATGATTTACATCCGAAACGAAGCGAAAACCCTTTAAGACACTTATCAAGAGAAGGGCATTCGTCCTTTTTATCGCAGAACAGACATTCAACGGGGTGCTTCGTCATTGCAAGCATTGTCTCAAGAGCATTTCGGCGCATCTCTTGGAGTTCAGGTGTGTTAGTGGTCACTACCATACCATCTTCGGCAACTGTGCTACATGAAGTAGGATACTTATCCCATCCGTCTATTTTCACAATACAGAGCTTGCATGATTCCACGGGATTCAAACCGGGGAAATGACATAAGGCAGGCACATACACCCCAAGCTTCCTGATAGCATCTAAAACGGTTTGTCCTTTCTTTACTTCTACACTGTTCCCATCTATTGTGAGAGTGACGAGCTCCATAATCGTTCTCCTTTGTTTCACTGTTGAGAGTTCTTACTCAAACTACGGGGTGTAAGCACATAGCAACCAATACCTCCACCGTGATTTACGCGTGTGAGCGCTAGGCAACCTTTCTCACTTTAACTGCACAGTATTTCAATTCCGGGACCTTAGCAAACGGATCGTATGCCCAATTTGTAAGGACGTTAATCGGTGTTTCCGGAAAGTGAAATGTTGTGACTACAACCCCTTTTGGCACCTCGTCAGTGATTTTGGATTTTACATTTACCCTTCCTCGCCTCGAACTAATTTCAACCAGATCGTTGTCTTTTACATCAAGGGCTCTTGCATCCTCAGGATTTATACGTACCAATTCGTGTCCGCTTATCTTGCTCATATCGTGAATCTTTTCTATCGTTGTACCTGTTCTCATGTGATAGATACTTGATACTGTGCTGAGAACAAAAGGGAACTCCTTGTCTGGGAGCTCTGCAGGCTGTTGGTATTCGGCAGGGAAAAATTTCGCCTTACCCTTCGGAAATCCATTTTTATACAAGTAGGGTGTTCCTGGATGATCCTTAGCGGGACATGGAACATGTATGCCCCCCTGTTCCAGCCTCTCAAAACTAATGCCTCCATAAGGAGGAGTGAGACGGGCTATTTCATCAGTGATTTCTGATGGATGAGCATAAGTAAACTGTTTCCCGTATCCCATTTTCGTTGCTATTGCACAGATTATTTCCCAGTCCGTTCGGGCTTCTCCCGGGGGATCTAGAATCTTCCTTACCCTATTTACTCTCCTTTCTGTACTAGTAACCGTCCCATCCTTCTCCAAAAGACAAGCCGCGGGCAGAACAACATCCGCTATTTCCGCTGTTTGAGTGAGAAAGATATCTTGAACAACCAGGAAATCCTTCGATTTGAGGTTTCTTTTTATTCTTTTTGCATCAGGACCACTTGCCACCGGGTTTCCACCCATGATGTACATTCCCTTAATCTTGTCCTCGTCAAAAACCATGTCTGTTTCAGTTATACCCGGCTTCGTAGAAAGCTTTACCCCCCAGGCTTTTTCAAACTTTTCATTCACTTTCGGGTCGGACACAGGCTGACCACCGGGATAGATTGCACAGAGACACCCCATATCTCCCGCTCCGTGGCCGTTGTTCTGTTTTCCAACCGTGTTCACTCCCGTACCTTCTTTTCCAACATTACCTGTGAGGAGGGCCAGATTGCATAATGCCGAAATGTTGTTTGTTCCGTTGGTGTATTGTGCGACTCCCATTCCATACACAATCGACGCTCTCCGCGCTTTTGCATACAGGCGCGCAGCCTCCTTAATTTGCTCTGCTGGGACCCCTGTAATCTCTTCTGCTTTTTCAGGCGTATATTGAGCAACTACCCTGGAAAGCTCATCGTACCCCTCTGTTTGATTTTGCACGAATTCCGTATCAACGAGACCCTCATTGATAACCACGTTCATCATCCCATTAAGAAGAGCGAGATCAGTACCTAGTCTTGGACGGAGCCATAAGCTCGCATCCTTTACAAGATCGATTCTTCGTGGATCTACAACTATCACTTTGAGGCCATTGGTTCTGGCCATGTTCCTGAGATAGCTTCCAAAAATAACAGAGTTTTCTGTAGCATTGAAACCAACCACCAGTACAACATCCGATTTGTCAATTTCCCGAGTAGAATTTGTCATGGCTCCGGCACCCAAGCTTCTTGTGAGGGCCACACCACTTACTGCATGGCAGAAACGCGTACAAAATTCGACGTTATTGGTGCCTAGACAAACCCTCATTAATTTTTGAAACAGGTAACATTCTTCGTTGGTGGTTTTAGACGACGCGATACCCGCCAGGGCATCACTGCCGTATTTCTCCTTTAATTCGTTAAACTTACTG
>QMLL01000013.1 GCA_003646715.1 Deltaproteobacteria bacterium | reverse complement strand
GCCAAATGCTTCGTTATCGCCGCCGTCAACGTCGTCTTACCATGATCTATATGACCTATCGTTCCTACATTCAAATGCGGCTTCTTTCGCTCAAACTTCTTCTTCGCCATCTATACTCCTCCTCGTAAAGGTTCGTCCAATAATCAAACAAGGACGGGGTCACCGCCTCACGGCTATATCACAGCCCCTAAATCAGATCTACCACCGGTAATGAGCGAATGCCTTGTTTGCTTCAGCCATTCGATGAGTATCTTCCTTCTTCTTGATAGCCGATCCTCGGTTGTTGGCAGCGTCAATAAGTTCCCCGGCAAGCCTTTCTATCATCGTTTTTTCCGGGCGCTGCTTGGCATAGGAAACAATCCATCTTATGGATAGAGCGGTCCGTCTTTCCGGACGCACTTCGGTTGGCACCTGGTACGTAGCACCCCCCACTCGCCTGGATCTTACTTCTAATACCGGTTTTACATTTTCAACCGCTTTCTTAAATACTTCCAGCGGATCCTGCTTCGTCCTTTGTTCTATCAGATCAAAAGCTCCGTATAAAATCCGTTCAGCAAGACTCTTTTTGCCTTTTCTCATTATTCCGTTGATAAATTTCGCTACCAACTTATCGTGATATTTCGGATCAGGCAGAATCTCTCTTTTCGGAACTTCTCTTCTTCGCGGCATAGTCTCTCCACTCAAACTCTCATTCTTATGGCAAAATATAGGCCATGGCAATTACGTAAAATCTCACCATGGCCCACAAAATGTTCCCGGAATAGGACTTACTTAGGACGCTTAGTTCCGTACTTGGATCTCGCTTTCTTGCGATCCTGTACACCTAAAGCGTCTAGTGTCCCTCGAATAATGTGGTACCGCACACCTGGCAAATCCTTCACACGGCCACCCCGTATCAATACCACGGAGTGTTCCTGTAAATTATGTCCTTCACCAGGGATGTATGCGGTGACCTCCATCCCGTTTGTTAAACGAACCCTTGCGATTTTACGCAATGCCGAATTTGGCTTCTTAGGTGTTGTGGTGTAAACACGCACACACACCCCCCTTTTCTGCGGGCACCCCTGGAGAGCAGGAGTACTACCCTTTTTCTTCTGTCTCTTTCTTCCTATTCTGACTAGTTGATTAATTGTGGGCATTCAAAACTCCACTCAACAAATTTTCATGTTAAACAGGCCAAAAGCCAACTGTCCCGAAATCAGGACTTAATATCCATAAAATCGGGACTTGTCAAGACATTTGTTTAAATTTGTGTCAATAAATCAGCCGATAAATTCCTCCACGCCACCTTCCGGCTTTTGTCTCTCCTCTATCATTTCGCGATACATCTTTAATCCGGTTCCGGCGGGAATCAATCTGCCCATTATAACATTTTCTTTCAACCCTCGTAAATAGTCGACTTTCCCTGCCGTGGCCGCTTCTGTCAACACCTTGGTTGTCTCCTGGAACGAAGCAGCAGAGATGAAACTTTCCGTGCTCAAAGAAGCCTTGGTAATTCCAAGTATCAGAGCTTCCGCAGCAGCAGGTTTCTTGCCCTCAGCAAGCAATTTCTCGTTCACTTCTCGGAATATGTGTTTCTCCACGTGCTCGCCCAGCAGGAAGTCAGAATCACCGGGATCTGTTATCTTGACCCTTCGGAGCATCTGTCGCACTATAACTTCTATGTGCTTATCATTGATCCGTACACCCTGCAAACGATAAACAAGCTGCACCTCGTTCACCAGATACTTCGCAAGTTCTTTTTCTCCCCGGATCCTCAAAATGTCGTTCGGATTCGCCGAACCTTCCATCAGAGGTTCACCGGCTTTAACAAAATCGCCCTCGTGAACACTGATGTGCTTGCCCTTGGGAATTAAATATTCCTTGGGCTCACCGACTTCCGGTGTAACAATTACCTTACGTTTACCTTTGGTATCCTTACCGAAGCTCACAATACCGTCAATCTCAGAAATAACGGCCAGCTCTTTAGGCTTGCGTACTTCGAAGAGCTCCGCTACCCTGGGCAAACCACCGGTAATATCCTTGGTTTTAGTTGTTTCCCTGGGTATCTTGGCCAGAACATCACCGGCATGAACGTAATCACCTTCGTTCACCATAAGGATCGCACCGACCGGCATGTAATACCTGGCAGCACCACGATGACCAATGGATATCGTCCGGCCTCGCTCGTCCTTGATGGATATCCTGGGCCTCATGTCACCTTTGTAATCCATGATGATCTTGCTGGCCTTACCGGTAACGGGGTCCACAGATTCCTTCATCGTTACCCCTTCCACAATATCTCCAAATTTAACCTTACCTTCGACCTCGGTAAGAATCGGGGTATTGAACGGGTCCCACGTAGCCAGAACGGTTCCGGCTTCAACCCGTTCACCATCCCTGACCTTCAACGTAGCACCGTAAATTACCGGGTAACGTTCTTTCTCTCGCCCATCTTCCTCGCTGATGATCGCAATTTCACCATTACGATTCATCACCACATATTCGCCTTTAACGTTCTCAATATAATTGAGGCTGATGAACTTCACCTGGCCCGGGAAGTTATTACTGATCGACGTTTGCTCGATACCCTTGCTCGCCGTACCACCGATATGGAACGTTCTCATGGTCAACTGCGTACCGGGCTCACCAATGGATTGAGCGGCAATGATTCCAATAGCTTCACCAATATCAACCTTTCGTCCGCAGGCAAGGTCGCGGCCATAACACTGAGCACACACACCTCTTGCCGTCTGACAGGTCAGAACAGACCTTATGGCCACTTTCTTGATACCGGCATTAACGATCTTCTCAACAGCCTTCTCATCTATCTCTTCATCTCTCTTTACCAGCACCTCGCCGGTAACCGGGTCAGTAATATCATCAAGAGCCGTTCTACCCAGTATTCGTTCACTCAACGGCTCAATTATTTCACCGGCTTCCATCAGGGCTTCTACTTCAATACCATCGATGGTTCCGCAGTCTTCCTCGGTAATGATGGAATCTTGAGCCACGTCCACGAGACGACGAGTGAGGTAACCGGAATTCGCAGTTTTAAGAGCGGTGTCCGCGAGACCTTTACGGGCGCCGTGAGTAGAAATAAAGTACTGAAGAACTGTAAGGCCTTCACGGAAGTTAGCTGTAATAGGAGTTTCAATGATCTCGCCGGACGGCTTGGCCATAAGACCACGCATACCCGCGAGCTGCCTCATCTGATCTCTGCTGCCCCTGGAACCGGAGTCAGCCATCATAAATATCGGATTAAACGATGGCATCTCCACAACTTCACCGTCAGGTCCTTCAACCTTCTCAACTCCGATCTCTTTCATCATCTCGGCAGCAACTTCTTCAGTAGCTTTAGCCCAGATATCCACGACTTTGTTGTACTTCTCACCTTCAGTTATCAAACCTTCGTTATACTGCCTTTCAATTTCTTTCACCTCTTCGATGGCCCTGTCGATAATCTCACTCTTCTTGGAAGGAATAACCATGTCTGATACAGAAATTGAAAGTCCGGACTGAGTTGCCATCTTGTAACCGAGGTCCTTGAGACGGTCAGCAAGAATTACCGTTGCCTTCGCACCAACTTTCCTATAGCAGTAGTCGATTAAACCAGCCAGAGCCTTCTTATCCATAACCTTGTTCACAAGATCAAAGGGAATCTCATCCGGAACTATTTCGTACAGAAGCACTCTTCCAACGGTGGTCTCAACACGCTCTCCCTTAATCCTGACAGTTATTTTGGCATGAAGATCAACACTTCCGGAATCGTAAGCAGATCGAACTTCCTCCGGATTGGAGAAAATTTTGTTTTCACCCTTCGCAAAAGGTCTCTCCCTGGTAAGGTAGTAAATCCCGAGAACAATATCCTGAGATGCCACGATTATCGGGCTTCCGTGAGCCGGGCTAAGAATATTATTCGTGGACATCACCAGTACGCGAGATTCAATCTGAGCTTCCACGGAAAGCGGAATGTGAACCGCCATCTGGTCACCGTCAAAGTCCGCGTTAAAAGCCGTACAAACCAGAGGATGCAACTGGATGGCTTTTCCTTCTATCAGTATAGGCTCGAATGCCTGAATTCCCAGCCTGTGCAGAGTAGGTGCCCTGTTCAGCAACACCGGATATTCTTTTACAACTTCATCAAGAGTATCCCATACTTCTGGAGTTTCCTTTTCAACCATCTTCTTCGCTTGCTTGATGGTTGTTACCAGCCCCTTTTCTTCAAGCTTGTTGTAAATAAACGGCTTGAAAAGCTCCAACGCCATTTTCTTCGGCAGTCCGCACTGGTGGAGTCTCAAGTCCGGACCGACAACAATTACCGTTCGGCCTGAATAGTCCACGCGCTTACCTAACAGGTTCTGTCTGAAACGTCCCTGTTTACCCTTGAGCATGTCGCTCAAAGATTTAAGCGGTCTCTTATTCGGCCCGGTGATAGTCTTTCCTCTTCGACCATTATCGAAAAGAACATCCACTGCTTCCTGCAGCATTCTCTTTTCGTTTCTGATGATAATGTCAGGCGCATTCAGTTCCTGGAGTCGCTTCAGGCGGTTATTCCTGTTAATGACTCTGCGATAAAGATCATTCAAATCACTGGTGGCAAAACGTCCTCCATCCAGCGGTACAAGCGGTCGCAGATCAGGAGGCAAAACAGGGATAACATCCAGGATCATCCACTCGGGTTGATTGTCGGAATCCTTCAGCGCATTTATTATTTTTAGTCTTTTTCCGAGCTTTTTCCGTTTTGCTACCGAGCCTGTCTGAATCATTTCTTCCCTTAG
This sequence comes from Deltaproteobacteria bacterium, assembly GCA_003646715.1. Lineage (GTDB taxonomy): Bacteria > Desulfobacterota > Syntrophobacteria > B119-G9 > B119-G9 > B119-G9. The sequence continues at coordinate 8,646 of QMLL01000013.1, read as the reverse complement.
CTCGGCAGACAGCTTCTCGAGGTCGAGACTCGCCAGCAGTTCTTTGATAGCCTGCGCACCAATACCTGCCCTGAAAGCATCCCCGTATTCAGCCACACACTGCCTGTAACGTTCCTCGCTCAGAAGCTCACACTTGCTCAGCGGTGTATCACCGGGGTCAATCACAATGTAGGAATCAAAATAGAGAACCTTCTCCAGTTGATCGAGAGTCATGTCAAGAAGATTGCCGATCTTGCTGGGCAAACTTTTCAAAAACCATATGTGTGCCACCGGAGTTGCCAGCTCGATGTGCCCCATTCGCTCTCTCCGCACTTTCGACTGGATAACCTCAACTCCACACTTCTCGCACACCACACCCCGGTGTTTCATCCTCTTGTATTTTCCACAATTACACTCGTAATCTTTGATGGGACCGAATATCTTGGCACAGAAAAGCCCGTCCCTCTCCGGCTTAAAAGTCCGGTAATTAATCGTCTCCGGTTTTTTGATCTCTCCGTAAGACCAGCTCCTGATCTTCTCCGGAGAAGCAAGACCAATTTTAACAGCGTTAAAACTTAGTGGATCTTTAGGTTTTACGAAAAGACTGTATAATTCTTTCAATGTTTCCTCCTATACTCACCTCAGAGGATTTTTTTAACTGGGTTCTTCTTCCAACAATTGGACATCCAGCGCCAGTGCCTGGAGTTCCTTAATCAATACGTTAAAGGACTCAGGCAAACCGGCTTCAAGGGTATTGTCACCCTTTACAATTTTTTCATACATTCGGGTTCGACCGGCAACGTCGTCCGATTTCACAGTAAGAAATTCCTGCAGGGCATACGCAGCTCCATATGCCTCCATGGCCCAGACTTCCATCTCTCCCAGACGCTGCCCACCAAACTGAGCCTTGCCTCCGAGGGGCTGCTGGGTAACGAGAGAATAGGGGCCAATGGAACGAGCATGAATCTTGTCGTCAACCAGGTGGTGAAGTTTCATAATGTACATTATTCCCACGGTGATTTTCTGGTCGAATGGTTCTCCCGTCCGACCGTCATAAAGCGTCACCTGGCCATTCTCAGGAAGATTTGCTTCTTTCAGAAGCCGTCTGATTTCTTCTTCTTCCACACCGTCAAAAACGGGAGAAGCTATGTGCAGACCTTCCTTGTATTGCTCAATGCATCTTTCCAGATCTTTTTCATCAGCATCTTTAAAATATTTATCAAATTCTAGCTGAGAGTAAATCCGCTTAAGCTTTTCTTCTACCGTTTCATCTTCCCTGTATCGCTTCAACATTTCCGCAAGTTGTTCACCAAGGCCCTTGGCAGCCCAGCCAAGGTGAGTTTCCAGAACCTGCCCGACGTTCATACGAGAAGGTACTCCAAGGGGATTCAACACCACGTCCACAGGAGTTCCATCGGCAAAAAACGGCATATCTTCCTCAGGAAGAATCCTGGAAACAACTCCTTTGTTCCCGTGACGGCCTGCCATTTTGTCACCAACCGAGAGCTTCCTCTTCACCGCCACGTAAACTTTCACCATCTTGATAACTCCCGGCGGCAACTCGTCACCTCTTTTCACCTTTTCAACCTTGTCCTCGAACATTCTCCGGACAAGATTGATCTGCTGATCATAACTATCTACAATCTCAGCCACATGCAGAGACATCTCAGGTTCATCCTGAACGGAAATTTGTCTCCAGGTGGCAGGTGATACCTTTTCCAGTATTTCAAGGGTAATCTCTTCACCTTTCTTGGCAATGACCTTTCTGCCCTCTTTCAAGTTCTGAGCAAGCTTTTTACCCTCGAGCAACTTGGCAAGTTTCTTGACTGCACCCTTCTTGATAATATTCGTTTCGTCTCTCAAGTCTTTCTCAAGACGAGCAATTTCTTGCTGTTCAATGAATTCGCTTCTGGCGTCTTTGTCCACACCCTTCCTGGAGAAAACCCTGGCGTCGATAACGGTACCTTCCACACCGGGCGGTACTCGCAACGATGTATCTTTCACATCACCGGCCTTCTCACCGAAGATGGCTCTTAATAACCGCTCTTCAGGACTCAGCTGGGTTTCACCCTTGGGTGTAACTTTACCAACAAGAATATCACCCGGTTTTATCTTCGCTCCGATTCTAACAATTCCACTTTCGTCAAGATCTTTAAGCGCTTCTTCACCAATGTTCGGTATGTCGCAGGTGATTTCCTCTTTGCCAAGCTTGGTATCCCTGGCAACCACTTCAAATTCTTCGATGTGGATAGATGTGTATATATCTTCCTTGACGATCCTTTCGTTAATCAGAATCGAATCCTCAAAGTTATACCCACCCCAGCTCATGAAGGCCACCATCACGTTGCGGCCAAGAGCCAGTTCACCCATCTCAGTGGACGGACCGTCAGCTATGATCTGACCTTTTTTGACCACGTCTCCACGTCTTACTATGGGCTTCTGGTTCAGGCACGTGTTCTGGTTCGACCTCTTGAACTTGGTGAGCTTATATATGTCGACCACGGGGACCATAGAATCCTCGGAGTCATCTCCGGTAGCTCTTACAACTATCCTGTCTGCGTCAACATCTTCCACAACACCGTCTCTTTTTGCAATAATGGTCACTCCGCCGTTTCTTCCAACCACACTTTCCATGCCCGTTCCAACAAGCGGAGCACGAGTTTTCAATAGCGGAACAGCCTGACGCTGCATGTTCGACCCCATAAGGGCTCGGTTGGCATCGTCGTTTTCAAGAAACGGAATCAAGGATGCTGCAACACTGACAAGCTGGTTCGGGGAGACGTCCATGTAACGAACTTCATCCCTGTGAACCATAACGAACTCGCCAGCTTTCCTCGTGGACACAAGTTCATTTATAAAATAACCGTTTTCGTCCACGGGCGCGTTAGCCTGAGCGATAGGATAATCCTTTTCGTCCATTGCGCTCAGGTAAACAACTTCATCTGTAACTCGACCGTCTTTTACTACCCTGTAAGGTGTTTCTATAAATCCGAACTCATTTACCCTCGCATATGTAGCCAGCGAAACGATAAGCCCGATATTGGGGCCTTCAGGCGTCTCAATTGGGCATATACGTCCGTAATGAGTAGCGTGAACGTCTCGAACTTCAAACCCTGCCCTTTCACGGGTCAGGCCTCCGGGACCCAGCGCACTCAGCCTTCTCTTATGAGTAATCTCAGAAAGCGGGTTTGTCTGGTCCATAAACTGCGAGAGCTGACTGGTTCCAAAAAATTCCTTGACCACCGCAGAAACAGGTTTCGCGTTAATCAGGTCGTGAGGCATCAACGCTTCCACTTCCTGTAGGCTCATGCGTTCTTTAATAGCCCGTTCCATACGAACAAGCCCGATTCTGTATTGGTTCTCGAGAAGCTCTCCCACAGAGCGCACCCGCCTGTTACCGAGGTTGTCTATATCGTCAACGGGACCCTGAGTTTCTTTCAGATGAATGAGCTTCTTTACCGCCAGCATAATATCGCTGGGAAGAAGCGTCCTCTCATGCAGAGGAACGTCAGTCCCCAGCTGCATATTGATTTTTAGTCTGCCAACCTCGGATAGATCGTAATTCTCGGGATTGAAGAAGAGGTTGTTGAAAAACTCCGTGGCCACTTCAAGTGTAGGCGGATTGCTGGGTCGCAGCCTTCTGTAGATCTGGAGAATTGCCTCGTCCCTGTTACTTACCTTGTCCACGAGCAATGTATTTCTGAAAGAAGGACTTACATCAGGACCTTCAAGGTAAAGTACCTCAACTTCAGTAATTCCTTTCTCACGCAATATTTCAAGTATTTCAGGCGTAATTTCATCATTACATTCAGCAAGAATTTCACCGGTAGAAAAATCTACCACATCGTGAGCGAGCACTCTCCCCAGGATTATCTCATCGCCGCCTGAAATGACACGAACACCTGCATCAAGCATTCGTTTTACGGTAGCTTTACCGATTTTCTTGTTTTTCTTGACAAGAACATCACCGGTTTCGGGATGCGGAACGTCTGCGGGAGATCTGCTACCAACTAGGAACTCTATATTCACTGGTCTTTCAATGCCATCAGGCTTAATGTAGAGTTTTTCCGACTTGTAAAAATAGTTAAGCAGGTCTTCTGTGGAATAACCCAGAGCCTTTAACAGCACGGTGACAGGAAGTTTACGTCTCCTGTCAATCCTGACATTCAGGATATCCTTCGTGTCAAATTCAAGATCTATCCAGGAACCACGAGCAGGTATAATACGGGCGGAATAAAGGACCTTTCCTTTGGCAGTTTTTCCCTTGTCGTGGTCAAAAAATATGCCAGGAGATCTGTGCAACTGGCTTACGACAACTCTCTCAGTACCATTGATGATGAAGGTTCCGTTCTCACTCATCAACGGTATGGTTCCGAAGTATACCTCTTGCTCTTTAATGTCACGAACGGACCTGGTGTCCGTTTCCTTGTCGACGTCGTACACCACAAGGCGAACGGTTATCTTAACCGGTGCCTCGTAGGTCATGCCCCGAGCAAGGCACTCCTCGACATCGTATTTTACATCCCCAAAGGTGTACTGCACGAATTCGAGCAGTGCTGTTCCCGTGAAATCGCGAATCGGGAATACACCCTTGAAAACAGCCTGTAACCCCTTGTCTTCTCTTTCGGACGGGGGTACATCCTTTTGCAAAAAGCGTTCATAAGACTCTTTTTGCATTTTGATAAGATCCGGAATATCTATTATCTTCGGAATCTTACCAAAGTTTCTACGCACCCGGTATTCATGGGCTAATGCAGTTGCCATTTTTTCTCCCTACGATCAATGTATTTTCGTTTTTTCTCTTGTGATCTTAACCAGACATTTTAGAGCTATTCATCCGTTTTCCGCCCCGGATGGCTGAGAGAGAAAGAGGGAAAAGACATTTTATTGAAAAAAGGAAAACCGAGCACTTACCCTGCATGGCTCGGTCTTCGCTATGAGTAGGTGTGTACGCTACTTGATTTCCACCGTTGCCCCAGCTTCTTCCAACTGTTTAGCTGCTTCTTCAGCTTCTTCCTTGGAAACCTTTTCTTTAACCACCCCTGGCACATTATCAACCAGAGCCTTGGCTTCCTTGAGCCCCAGGTTTGTAAGTGCCCTTACAGCCTTGATAACCTGAATTTTTTTATCGCCTACGGCTGTAATAACAACATCAAATTCTGTCTTTTCTTCCTCTGCCGGTGCCTCTCCCGGCGCTCCCATCCCGGGCATTGCAGCTGCTACCGCCATGGGAGCAGCAGATACTCCAAATTTTTCCTCCAGCTCCTTAACGAACTCACTGAGTTCCAAAACTGTCATGTTTTCAATAAAACTAATTACATCTTCTTTCGTAATTTCAGCCATTGATGAGTTCCTCCCTTTTCGCTATTTGGTACTTCACAGACCGCTATTGTTCTTCCTCTTTTTTCCGCTGAATTGCCGACAGAACATTTACCATCGACCGTGGCACAGCACTCAATACACTGACAAAGCTCGTTGGAATTCCATTGAGCACTCCAAGCAACTGCCCAAGAAGCACTTCCCTGCTCGGAATGTCAGCCAACGCTATAACATCCTTTGGTTCAAGCACCTGGCTTTGCAAAAACCCACCTTTTATTTTCAGGTGTTCATTTTCCTTTGCAAAATCCCTCAGGAGCTTCGCAGAAACCACAGGATCGTCATAGCTTATGGCAATGGCGCATGTGCCCTGAATGAAAGGCTCCAGCGCCGCCGCCTCTGTATCTTTGCTGGCCAAGCGCATTAGAGTGTTCTTAATTACCCTGAAGTCAATGCCCTGATCTCGCAGGGTCTTCCTCAGCTGTCCAATTTCCGGAGCCTTCAAGCCTTTGTAATCCGTGACAACCACGCTCTTGGCTTTCGCAAGCTTTTCTCTAAGCTCCGCTACAACTTCTTCTTTTCTCTGACGATCCAAAAGCTTTCCTACCTCCTTTCTTCCGCCAGAGTGCTTTCACAAGTACCAAACAAAAAGGGGAACTCCAGCTGCTTTCACCAGTTCTCGGTAGGCAGCTTAAAGCGTTTTAAACCCGCATATGCGTGGTACCTACTGTCTTTGACCTCATGAAAGCAACATCTGGCTATGTTTATAAAATATTTCTACTTATGCCTGCTGTGAGGCATTTAAACCGCTTTATTGTTGCAATATATCCTTAACAGTCAAGGGGTCTACCTTAATTCCGGGTCCCATCGTGGTTGAGATGGCTATGCCCCGGAGGTAAGTTCCCTTGGCCGCCGCAGGTTTCATCTTTATCAACGTGTCAATGAAAGTGGCAACGTTTTCCAGCAGTTTATCTTCATCGAACGATACACGTCCCATGGCAGCATGCACAACACCTGCTTTTTCAGCCCTGAAGTCAATTTTTCCGGACTTGATCTCCTTGATAACCTTCGCCAGATCAAACGTAACAGTACCAAGCTTGGCGTTGGGCATCAGTCCTCGGGGCCCCAGAATTCTACCGATTTTCCCTACCTGACCCATCATATCGGGCGTGGCAACAGCTTTATCAAATTCAAGCCAGCCACCTTTTATCTTCTCTATTAGTTCTTCACCACCCACATAATCTGCACCGGCTTCCAGCGCCTCTTTTTCCTTTTCGCCCTTCGCAAAAACAAGTACCTTCACGCTTTTCCCGGTTCCATGAGGCAACACCACCGTGCCCCGCACCATCTGGTCTGCATGTCTCGGATCTATACCCAGACGAACAGCAATATCCACACTCTCATCAAAATTAGCGTACGTACATTCCTTGGCTAGCTTGATAGCTTCCTGAAAGCTGTACCTTCTCGTGCTATCAATCTTCTCTTTAGCCATTCTGTACTTCTTTCCTCTCTTGGCCATCTTAGCACTCCAAACGAAGATATTTTCATTATTCAACAACAATTCCCATGCTACGCGCAGTTCCTTCAATTGTTCTGATCGCAGCCTCAAGATCATTAGCATTCAGATCGGGCATTTTCAGTTTCGCTATTTCCTCCACCTGAGCTCTTGTAACCTTCCCAACCTTGTCACGATTGGGTTCGCTGGAACCCTTCTCAACATTTGCAGCTTTTTTCAACAACACCGACGCAGGGGGCGTCTTCGTGATAAACGTAAAAGACCTATCAGCATAAACCGTTATGACAACAGGGATTATCATGCCTTCCTGTCCCTGAGTTTTGGCGTTGAATGCCTTGCAAAATTCCATTATGTTAACGCCGTGCTGACCAAGCGCCGGTCCTACAGGAGGCGACGGATTGGCCTGCCCTGCAGGTATTTGAAGTTTAATTTTTGCCATTACTTTCTTCGCCATTTCCTAAACTCCTCAAATACGAGTAACCTGAACGAATTCCAATTCTACCGGTGTAGAACGCCCAAAAATGCTAACCAATACTCGCACCTTCCCTTTTTCCGGGTTGACTTCATCAATAATGCCGGTGAAATTCGAAAACGGGCCGTCAATAACTTTTACCTCATCACCCACTTCCAGCTGATATTTTGGCCGCGGCTTGAGTCTACCTTCAGCCATCCTGTCAATTATCTTCTGAGCTTCCTCTTCAGGCAACGGAATTGGCTTGTCTTTGCCACCCAGAAAACCGGTAACCTTCGGGGTACTTCTAACCAGATGCCACGTTTCATCATTCAATACCATCCGGACCAATATGTACCCGGGATAAAACTTCCTGATGGATTCCTTGCGCTCACCCTTTACCAGCTCCACAACTTTTTCTGTGGGTACAAGTATCTGGCCAAAAAACTTCTCTTTGCCCGAAGACTTAATCCTTTCTTCAAGAGAAGCCTTTACTTTCTGTTCATACCCCGAATACGTATGGACTATGTACCACTTAAACTCCACACCCATTGCCTCACTATAATTTAGCGGAAGTTATTTAAGAAAGTATCCAATTATTTTTCCCAGGCCCAGATCGACTACGCCAAGAAAAAGTGCCACGATAAAGACAACCACCAGGACTACCGATGTTGTCGCAATAGTCTCTTTCCTGGTCGGCCATGTTACCTTTTTAAGCTCTACCTTGGATTCTCTCAAGAAAGACTTGACGGTATCAATCCATCCTCCGACCTTCTGAGAAGTACCACCAACCGCTTTGCCTACCTTTACTTTGGCCATCACGTCAGGATTTGAAGCCCTGGATGTTGTCTTTACTGCAGCCTCGTTTCCGGTGACCTTGGCACTCCTGTTCTTCTTTTGAGCTGCCTTTTTCTTTCTGGAACTCTTCTTTTTCGCCATTCAGAGAATCAACCTGTATAACTATCGTAACTATTCCGGAGCACAAAAAAATGGCAGGCCAGGAGGGATTCGAACCCCCAACCCTCGGATTTGGAGTCCGACGCTCTAGCCGTTCGAGCTACTGGCCTACACAAGTGTACTATTCTTATTTTGTTTCCTTATGTATTGTATGTGTCTTACAAAACTTGCAATACTTCCTGAAACTCAACTTATCAGGAGTAGTTCTCTTATTCTTTGTCGTAGTGTAATTACGCTGCTTACACTCAGTGCACGCTAAAGTTACTATAATCCGCATTCAGTCGACCCCTATTCAATAATCTCGCTAACCACGCCTGCACCAACGGTTCTTCCACCTTCACGAATAGCAAACCGCAAACCTTCTTCCAGTGCTATAGGTGTTATCAACTGTACTTCCATGGCAACATTGTCACCAGGCATCACCATC
>QMLL01000012.1 GCA_003646715.1 Deltaproteobacteria bacterium | reverse complement strand
GGATAACCCATGCTGCCACCTGTGTGTAGTGCATCCATGACCGCCTTCTCTATAGCTTCAATGAATTCTCCCGGAACAAGCTCGGGATCGACCAAACTCTCGAAGGCGATTCCTTCACCACGGGCTAGCGGTTCGAGGCGAATTTTCACGCGAGCGTAGTTTAAAGAACCGCTTATTTCCTTTTCGAATACCTGTTCCACTTCAACCGCTTTCTGTATTGTCTCGCGGTAAACTACCTGTGGTTTCCCGACGTTGACATTGACGTTGAAATCCCTGATCATCCGATTAACAATAATTTCAAGGTGTAACTCCCCCATTCCACTGATGATGGTCTGACCTGTTTCTTCGTCTTCCCTGTATGAAAATGTTGGGTCTTCTTCAGCCAGCTTCCTCAGGGATTCTTCAATCTTCTCCTGGTCGTCCCTGGTTTTAGGCTCAATGGCAACGGAAATTACCGGCTTGTAGAATTCCATAGGTTCAAGAATTATTGGTTTTTCCGGATCGCAGAGTGTATCTCCCGTGGTGGTGTTTTTAAGCCCCAGGGTGGCTACTATGTTTCCTGCTCCCGCCTTTGTAATGCGCTCTCTCTTATTGGCATGCATCTGAAATATTCGGGCAATTTTTTCATTTATCTGCTTGTTGGCGTTGAACACAACTTTTCCGGTTTCGAGAACCCCGGAATAGATCCTCAAGTAAGTGAGCTTTCTTCCCTTGTCCATGAATATTTTGAAAGCCAGCGCGGCAAGAGGTTCTTTGTCGCTTGATTCGCGGGTTTCCATCTTGCCCGTTTTGGGGTTGAGGCCTGATATGGCTTCAACATCCAGTGGGCTTGGGAGATACCTTGTTATGGCATCAAGAAGTGGCTGGATTCCTTTGTTTCTGAGAGCAGCACCGCACAATACAGGTACTCCTTTGAGCTCAAGAGTAAGTTGCCTCACCACCGGATATATAACAGCCGGTTCCAGGTCGCCTGTATCCAGGTATTTTTCCATCAGGTTGTCATCAAGTTCGCAGAGGGACTCTATCAATTGTTCTCTGTGGTGGGAAGCTTCTTCCTCAAAATCGGATGGAAGATCACTTACCTCGTAATGTGCTCCTAGGGACTCATCATCCCACGTCACCAATTTCATCGTAATCAGGTCAATGACTCCTCTGAAGTCACTTTCACTGCCCACAGGAATTTGGAGGGGTAAAGGATTGGCGCCCAGCTTGGTTTTAATTTGTTCGACCACCCCAAAAAAATCGGCACCGATTCTATCCATCTTGTTAACAAAAGCTATTTTGGGGACTTTATACTTATCTGCCTGGTGCCATACCGTTTCAGATTGTGGTTCTACTCCGCCAACGGCGCAGAAAACTCCGATTGCCCCATCCAGAACCCTCAAGGCCCTTTCCACTTCTATGGTAAAATCGACATGACCCGGGGTATCGATGATGTGTATTTCGTGACCTTTCCACATGCAGGTAGTGACCGCGGAGGTGATGGTAATCCCCCGCTCCTGTTCCTGTTCCATCCAGTCCATGACTGCAGTACCGTCGTGGACTTCGCCCATTTTGTATGAACGGCCGGTATAATAAAGTATACGCTCGGTAACCGTGGTCTTACCTGCGTCAATATGAGCAATTATTCCTATATTTCGGACTTTTTCCAGATACTTCTTTCCAGACTTCATATAAGCTTTCTCAATTCCGGTTAGTACAGCGTTTAATTAACTCAGATCATCTCCCGTTTGAAAATGCCTGTACAATTTATGGGATTTAAGATGGGGTGTCAAGAAATACAAGCTATGCTTAGCTTTCTTCAAGGAGATCGAGTTTTAAATCAATATTCTTTAATATATCAGACATGGTTTCGGACGATATTAAGCCTTTTGAAAAGGCTTCCTTTAGGGCATCTTTTTGTTTGAAAAGTAGATGCCGCCTGAGCGATCTAAGTTGTTCGGCCAGAATTTCTTCGTTTTCAAGGTGAAAAGTTTCCAGTTCCTTTTCGGACTTCACAAGGGTATCTTCATATTCTTTTTTAAGCTTTTTATAAAGAGATGCCGGTATTGTTCCCGTTTCATGAAGCTTTTTCAAGTCTTCTAATGCTGCTTTTATAGCCAGGATTGATCCCCTCAGTTCTTCATACCTCTTCAATTCTTCTGTTTTTCTTACAAGCCCCAGTTTCTTTGCAAGGCCCGATATTGTAAATCCCTGTATAAACAAACTAAAAAAGACCACGCCAAAGGTCATATTGAGGAACAGTTCCCTGTGAGGGAAATCTGACGGAAGCCCCAGCACCAGTACCATGGAAAGAGATCCCCTTATGCCTCCCCAGAAGAGTATGCTTCCCCACCTGTATGAGATCTTTTCTCCGAGCCATCGCACGAGAGGCATAAAAAAGACAAATATGGTTCCCCTGGCCAGGACAACAGCAAGCCACGCAATAAGGGCAGGCACCGCATGAAGTAAGAGTGAATCAATTTTAAGTTCGATTCCGATGAGGATAAATATTATGGAATTTGCCACAAAAGCAAGGTATTCCCAGAACGTGTTCACGGCCACCCTGGTGGTCGGAGACATCCCGATCTTGGTTCCAAAGTTGCCAGTCATCATACCTGCTGCTACGACTGCAATAACCCCGGACACGTGAAAATGTTCAGCTACCAGGTAACTTCCATAGGCCAGAATCGTTGTTAGAGTAATTTCTACCAGGTGATCATCGATTTGTGCAGTGATTAGAGAGAAGATAAAACCCAGAACCAGGCCGACAATGAGACCTCCGAACACCACCTTGAAAAACTGAAATATTGCTATACCAACTGTTATGTTCTGACCTTTTATCGCCATTAAAATGATGCCGAAAAGAACTACTGCTGCTCCGTCATTCAATAAACTCTCGCCTTCCATAATGAGGGACAATTTCCTGCTTACTCCCATTTTTTTGAAGATAGCCAGTACCGAAATGGGATCAGTTGCGGCTGTTACCGCTCCAAAAAGAAGCGCGTAAACAAAAGGCAAACCGGGGTCTCCGAGCAATGGTCTGGCCCAGTACACCAGGGCTCCCGCAATCACTGTTGCGAGCATAACCCCGGGAATAGCAAAAAGAATGATGGTTTTTGCATTTTTTAGAAAATCATTCAATTCCACATGGAAAGCCGCTTCGTAAAGAAGGACCGGTAAAAAGATCATGAAAAGAAGATCGGGAGTAAGATGAATGGCTGACACAATATTGAAAAATCCGAGCGCCAGGCCAGTAGCCACCAGGGCAATTGTATAAGGAAAGCGAAACCGCCTGGCAAGCATGGCTACTATCATGGCCACGAAGAGCAGTCCCAGAAATTCAGTCTCCAGAAGCAGATGTCCCTTCATTATCCTTTTTTCTCGCTGATAAATTATTTTGCTTATTTGTTGACTCAGACAGTAAATTATTACATATTTTTCAAAATCGTGAACATACTTTTTTTCTATTACGTGTTCTAAATGTTTAAATTGAGACATTGAAGAATGAATTTCAGCCCAGTCTTACTCGAAGTTTTCAAAAACAAGTTTTCGTCCATTGCAGAGGAAATGGGTGTAACCCTCATACGAACTTCTTTTTCCCCGAACATAAAAGAAAGAAAAGATTGCTCATGTGCCATCTTTGACAATATGGGCAACATGGTAGAGCAAGCCGCCCATATTCCCGTTCATCTTGGTTCCATGCCGTTATCCGTAAAAGCGGCCATTGAAGCCGGGAACATGGACGAAGGGGACATGGTAATTTTGAACGATCCCTACAGGGGCGGTACTCACCTGCCGGATATTACCCTAGTTGCTCCTGTCTACTTCGAATCGTCCGAGTCGGTTTTTTATGTGGCCAATAGGGCTCATCATTCGGACGTTGGAGGTATGAGTCCCGGTTCCATGCCACTTTCGACATCCATTTTTCAGGAAGGTATTATTATTCCACCGCTGAAACTGGTGGAAAGGGGGGAAATAGACAGAAAGTTAATGGAATTTTTTCTGAATAATGTCCGAATACGGGAAGAGAGAGAAGGTGATTTTGAAGCCCAGATAATGGCAAACATTACCGGTATCAAAAGACTCGGTGAACTTTTTAACAAATACGGAAAAGACATTGTACTTTTTTACGCTTCAGAATTGCTTAATTATTCCGAGAGGATAACGCGGTCAGTTATCGAGGAGATTCCTGATGGAACTTATAGCTTCGAAGATTATTTAGATAATGACGGTATAAGTGATGATCCGATCAGAATTTCGGTTCAGATTACTGTGGAAGGTGATCAGCTAATCATGGATTTTTCCGGGAGCGACCCACAGGTTACCGGATCGGTTAATGCGGTTTATTCAATCACTCTGTCATGTGTATTATACGTTATCAGGAGTTTAATAGACGCTGACATAGCGACCAATGCCGGATGTCTCCGGCCTATAGAATTGATTACCGAAAAAGGATCAATAGTTGACGCTCAATATCCTGCCCCGGTGGCAGCCGGGAACGTGGAAACGTCTCAAAGGATAGTTGATGTGCTGCTTGGAGCGTTTTCAAAAGCTATACCCGATAAAATCCCTGCTGCCAGTCAGGGAACGATGAATAACATCACGATCGGGGGTGTGGATAGCAGAACAGGGCGACACTTTTCGTATTACGAGACCATAGGCGGAGGAATGGGAGCTTCGAAAGGGCGAAAAGGAGCAGATGCAGTACATTCCCATATGACCAATACTATGAACACACCGGTGGAAGCTCTAGAATATAACTATCCGTTTCTTGTAACGGAGTACAAAGTTAGAAAGAACTCTGGAGGTCAGGGTAGATACTCTGGAGGAAACGGTATTGTGCGCAGGATAAAGCTCCTGGATGATGCCCAAATTGTCGTTTTGTCAGAGAGACGAAGGTTCAGTCCTTATTCGCTCGAAGGCGGAGGCCCCGGCAAGAAGGGTAAAAACATTGTTATTTCCGGGGGCAAAGAACGGGTGATGCCGGGGAAATTCAGCTGTGCTCTCAAAAAGGGTGACGAAATTGTCATCAAAACACCGGGGGGTGGGGGCTGGGGAACACCCTGAAAATAAGCGATAAGAGGTTGCTAGGCATCTTATCATATCCACTTTATCAGAACGCTGCCCCAGCAGAAGCCAGCTCCGAATGCTGAGATTACCACGTTATCGCCCTTCTTCAGCTGGTTTTTTTCCACCATCGCTTCATAGATGCACAGAGGTATCGTTGCTGCTGTAGTGTTAGCATATTTGTCGATATTTATAATCACTTTAGAAGGATCAAGTTTCATTCTTCTGGCGCAGGCTTCTATAATTCTGATGTTTGCCTGATGAGGAATAAAAAGCGCCAGGTCATCTCCCGTCAGGTTGTGTTTTTTCATTATTTCAACAGCAACGTCTGCCATTTCCGATACCGCATACTTGAATACCTGGCGTCCCTCCTGATAAACGTAGTGCTCTTTGTTTTTTACAGTTTCAACGCTGGCTGGCTTGCGACTTCCACCTGCTTTCATATGGAGATAATCTTCGCCGACGCCGTCTATTCGCTGAATGTAATCGATTATTCCGTAGCCGGGTTCTTCACATGGTTCAAGAAGTACAGCCCCCGCCGCATCACCAAAGAGAACGCATGTATTTCGGTCTTCGTAATCGATAATACTACTCATTACATCACTGCCGATGACAAGAACTCTGTCATATCTGCCTGATTCGATGAACTGGGCGCCAGTGGTTAGTGAGAAAACAAAGCCTGCACATCCTGCTGAGAGGTCAAATCCCCATGCCCTACTTGCGCCGATTCCTTTTTGAACCAGACAAGCAGTGGCTGGGAAAAACATATCCGGGGTAACGGTGCCAACTATTATTGCGTCAACTTCACTTGCGTCAACATTTGCACGTTCGAGGGCTTCCCTGGCTGCCCGGATTGCCATGTATGAATTGCCAAGACCCTTGTCCAGTATTCGTCTTTCCCTGATACCGGTTCTCTCCAGTATCCATTGATTGTTGGTGTCTACCATCTTTTCCATGTCAAAATTGGTCAGGCGTCGCTCTGGTAAAAATCTACCCGCGGATGATATTTTTGCATATCGCTTTTCCATGACTTGCCCCTATCCAAAATCTCAATAAAGTGGTGGTGTGGCTGAGAAGCCACGTATCGAAACAATGCATGCATCGAGTAGCAGCGAAGCTGCGTATCGAAACAATGCATGCATCGAGTAGCAGCGAAGCTGCGTATCGAGATGCGGTTCCCACGCCCCACCAACCCTGTGATCTTCTTCTAACTTCTCCCCTTATTAAACTAACCAGCATTGCTGGACTCAATGCGCCCAGCAACAACGAATAATGAAAGCTCCTGGCTCAAGATAGCCTTGGCAGAATAGGAGACTTTCATATAAATGCCTAATTTTCCCTCACATGATTCCTTTGTAATATCCACCGTCAATCTGGATAGATGCTCCTGTAATGTAGCTGGACCTTTCTGATGCCAGGAATGTTACCAGGTTAGCAAATTCTTGTGGAGTTCCCAACCTCCCCATCGGGATGGTCGATTCCCAGCGTTTTATGATTTCTTCCGGGGTTGTTCCTTCTTTTTCAGCGGTGACCTCTGCCAGTTTCTTCACACGATCTGTCATCGTGTACCCTGGACAAACATTGTTTACGGTAACGTTAAATGGCGCAAGTTCGTTTGATAGTGTTTTTGCCATACCAATTACGCCGCTCCGCATGGTATTGGACAGGATCAGACCGTCAATGGGCTGCTTCACAGCAACTGACGTCATATTGATTATTCTCCCCCACCTTTTTTCTTTCATGGTGGGTACAGCTTCTCTTGTCATCAGGATGGTGCTCATGAGGTTTAGCTTGAAACCGAAAATCCAGAGATCATCATCAATATCAAGGAATGTGGCAGCTGGTGGACCTCCTGCGTTATTCACTAGAATATCTATTGTTCCGTAGTGTTCAATGGCCTTACGAACGAAATTCTTTGCCTGCTCTGGAATTGTTACATCTACAGGGATTGCTATCACTTCCCCCCCGGTTTCTCCTTTGATTTCTTCGGCGGCTTTCGGAAGTTCGGGATCATCAAGAGCACCTATGGCTATTTTGGCTCCTTCTCTGGAAAGTTGAAGAGCAACGGCCTTTCCCAGTCCCATGCTTCCGCCTGCAACAACTGCAACTTTGTCCTTTAACCCTAAATCCATATCTCCAAGTCCTCCTTTTGTATATTTTGTTTTTTCAAAAACTGGTTGCTACATAATCTGTCCCGTTTTTCTACCTCTCAAATTATACCTTTTTCAGCCAGTTTGCTGAGACTAGCATGAATATCTTTATTAGCCAAACGAAAACCAACCAAGCCATACACCATGTTGGCTTCCAGGACGTAGAACCGATTATCGACACGGCAAATATCCAGACCAACTTCGTCAAAGCCGCACTTTCCTGCAACATATAACGCAAATTCAAGAGCCTCTACCGGGATATTCTCGAAAGATATCTCAGCACCCTGGGATACATTGTGTCTGAAATCGTTTTCTTTCCCGATTCGCCAGTATGCGTGGACGATTTGCCTTCCTATCACAACGATTCTCAGGTCTCGATCGAAAGCAAGATATTCCTGAATATAGGCTGGTCGGGTTTGTTCCAGGTAGCTGTCAAGATCGTGCTCATTTCTGATGAGGTATACCCCTTTCCCCTGGGACGATCCCACAGGAATTTTTGCAACAAACGGAAAGTCAAAATCTTGAAGGATTTTTTGTTTCCTGTTCCTGCTATAGTATATTTGGGTGCGCGGATGTGGTATGCCGAGTATCGTGAACAGCTCTGTCTGCTTAATTTTATTCCCTAGATAATGATAATAGTTCCTGGGAAAAATCCTCTTCCCCAGTGCGGTTAAAACATCTTCGTAGTGATGAGTGGGATAGTAAATGATGGATGATTTTTGCAGAAGTTCCAGATGTTTTCGTGGGTAGAAATCCGGATCTATCTTTACGCCCAGAGAATGGATCACAGAACAGTGACGAAGCCTTTTCCCGAGAGCTATTTTTGACTCTGATGTGAGTGACATTCCTGCAATGGTCAGGGGCTGTTATAAGCCTAAATAAACTTCTTTTATTTCTTTATTTTGTAGCAGTTCTTTAGAGGGTCCTTGCATTGCCAGTCTGCCAGTGGAGAGTACATATCCGTAGTGGGAGTTATCGAGCGCTAGCTGTACGTCCTGTTCTACGAGCAACACCGTGGTACCTTGTCCGTTTATTTCCTTAACAGTATCGATGAGATTATCAACAACCAGAGGGGCCAATCCTAAAGACATTTCGTCGATGATTAACAAGCGAGGATCCCCCATCAAGCCGCGCGCTATGGCGCACATCTGTTGTTCGCCTCCCGAAAGACTGCCTGCTTTTTGATTTTGCCGCTCTTTCAAACGCGGAAAAAGTTCATATACTCTATCTAGGGCTGGTTTCAAGTCCTTGGATTTTTTTCTTCTGAAAGCTCCCATGATCAGATTCTCTTCAACTGTCATCTGTGGAAATAACCTTCTTCCTTCCGGTACATGGATAATTCCTTTTGAAACTATTTCTTTTGACGGTATGTTTGTTATATCTCCACCATCGAAAGTTATCGAGCCTTTGTAGGGTATTAGCAGTCCGGATATGGTTTTGAGGAGCGTTGATTTTCCGGCACCGTTGGAACCCACAAGAGCAACGATTTGCTTTTCTTCTATATTGATGCTCACGTCCCAGAGAACTTGGATATCCCCATATCCCACATCAAGGTCTCTGATCTCAAGTAACAATTCTTTCCTCCTACTTGATCAGTTCTTTGTACCTTCTACCCAGGTAAGCTTTAATTACGTTCTCATCATTCAATACTTCTTCAGGTGCACCATCGGCGATTTTTTCACCATGATGAAGGACAAATATTCTATCACACACGCGTTTGATTGCTCTCATAACGTGTTCGATGATGAGTATTGTAATTCCGGTGTTTCTAATTTTCTTGATTAGCTCTACTGCCTGGTCTATTTCTGAGAAATTCAGGCCTGCCATGACCTCGTCGAAGAGGATAACTTCAGGACCCATTGCCAGAGCTTTTGCAATTTCCAGGCGTTTTCGCGAAGCCACGTTTAATTGATCCGCCTTAACGTTCATCTGATCGCCCAAACCGACGAATTCCAGTATCTCTTCGGCTTTTTTTATGGCCTCTTTTGCTGACCTTGTTTTGCCCTGGGCCCCGAACATGGCTCCCACGGACGCGTTTTCTTTTACCGTCATTCCAGAGAAGGGTCTCACTATCTGAAATGTCCTGGCAATTCCGAGGCGGCCAATCTTATAAGGTTTGAGCCCTGAGATCTTTTTATCCTTAAAATAAATGTCACCCTCGGTTGGTGCGTAAACTCCTGCTATCACGTTAACCAGGGTTGTTTTCCCTGCTCCATTGGGACCTATTAGCCCAAGAATTTCTCCCTTTTCAAGCTTGAAATCAACTTTGTTTACCGCGGTTAGTCCCGCAAATTTTTTGGTTATATTTTTCCCCTCAAGTATGGTCATTGGTAATACCTTCTTGATTTTTATATACGATGCTCACGAATGTTCTGTAAAAAGTAAGCAAGACCAAACTTTTTCTGAGTTATCAAATCAATAATTCCCTTGGGGGTAAAAACAATGGCCAGGATTACCACTATTCCGAAGAATAGAGTGTGTGCAACAAGGAAGTAATTCGAGAGCACTTCCGATATTATCTCTATGCTGAATGCACCCAATAGCGGCCCGAAAAGTTTCCCCATTCCCCCGAATACCGCCATGACTATCATTTTGACAGTTGTATGAACGGTAAACGCAGGCTCAGGCTTGATAAAAGCCTGCTGGTAAGCGTATACGCTACCTGCAAGACCTGTGAACAGACCACTGAGGGCGAAGGCCATTGTTTTTGCATACGTGGTATTTATTCCCACCGAGTTTGCCGCATCCTCATCTTCTCTTATTGCTATTAAAGAATAACCGAACTTGGCGTTTAGCATAAAGTAGGTTACCAGAAGTGTTAACACCAGGGTACCGAGCATCATGTAAAAGAAGAAATAGTATTGCCCTTTAACACTTAGATTGAGCATGGGTAAATAAATACCGGAGTTGCCCTCGGTTATCTCCAGGTTCTGGACCAGAGCTTTCATTGCTTCTGCCACACCCAGCGTGGCAATTGCGAAGTAGTGACCGCGAAGCCTCAACACGGGTAAGCCGATTAAAATCGCAAATAGGGCTGCTCCAAACCCTGCTCCGATAAATGCTACGGCAAAGTTCATTCCCCCTTTTTCCATCATAATTGCCGTAATGTACGCTCCTATTCCAAAAAACACAACATTACCGAAGGAAGCATACCCTGTGTATCCGCCGATTATGTTCCACGCGCTGGCCATGATTGCAAACATCAGGATATCAGTGGCGAAGCGTATGACAAAATTGTTCGTAAAAAACGGAAGAGCTGCTACAGCCAGTAGCAGAACTCCGCAAATAAGAAAATTTCTGGTATCGTTTTTCATGCTTATTCAGTCCCTCCCAAGATTCCTTGAGGCCTGATGATTAGTACCAGTACGAGGATTGTAAAACTTATCAGGTTTTCATAAGTGGATCCGAACCAGTTGGATCCTAGTGCCTCCGTGACCCCGAGCGTTAATCCTCCTATAAGGGGCCCCAGCATGTTTCCGAGACCTCCGATAATTACCACCACGAATGATTTGAGAGTCAAAATACCTCCCATCATCGGGCTTATGGGGAAAAGTATAGCCCATAAAGTCCCCGCTGCTCCAGCTGCTCCAACACCGAGCCCAAAAGTAACTGCATAAGTGCGAGCAACATCAACCCCTACAAGGCGAGCTGCGTCAAGGTCCTGCGAAGTAGCACGAATAGAACGACCGAGATTGGTCTTATTCAGAATATAAAACAGTATTATACTGATGATTATTACAAGTAAAAAGGCCAGTAAGCGAACGGTGGGAACGGTAACAAAATTCCCGATGGAAAAATTTGCTGCTCCGTATGGTACCTTAACTTTTCTGACGTCTGCGGTCCACATAACCAGGGCTGAATTATTGATAAAAATTTCAATTCCGAATGCCAGGATCAAGGTGATGAAAGCGCTTGCCCTGATTACCAGGTTGATAAGATATTTTTGAACGGCATACCCGAGGATAAAAAGCACGGTCATCGAAGCTACCAGACTTAAGAAAGGATCGATGCCAAAAAGAGTAAATAACCAGTAAGTGGTAAATGCGCCCAGCATGATGAAAGATCCATGGGCAATGTTGATAATATCCATTACTCCCCAAATAAGGGACATTCCAATAGCCATTAACGCATACAAGCCGCCTTTTAAGATGCCATTTATAATTATCTGCAAAATCATTGATACAGCCCTGTTGTAAAACCATATTGAAAGAGAGGAGAATATCTCCTCTCTTTGGTGGTGTCCTTATTGGTTTTTTTAGATTTAGAATACAGTACCAGTACTACATTATCCTGGTGCTTTGCAAGACAGAAAAAGTATTACTTTCTGTCTTTCCAGCATGGTACGGGATAAACTGGCTTTTTGACGCCATTCGGATATACCTGGATAACTTCTCCGCCCAGAATCTGCAGTACCACGCTTGTTCCCTTGATCTGACCATTAGGACTAAATTCTACATGTCCGTAAATGGTGTCCAGGGAAGTTGCGGCAATTGCGTCCCTGACTTTCTCAGGATCAAGAGTTCCGGCTCTTTCAATTGCGTCTTTGAAAACCGCAACACATGCAATACCAGAAGCATTATGGTAGTCGGGGTCATAATTAAATTTTTCTTTAAACAACTTTACAAATTCCTGGGTATCTTTGAACAGATATCCCTTGAAATTCATCTGGGTAGACCAGCTGGCGACTCCGTAAATGTACTCGGCATCCTTGCCAAGAGACTTTCTGAAATCTGCCTCGGATGGTCCAACAGTCATACTGATCATTTTCGGGCAAACATTCAATTCTTTGGCCTGCTGAGTGAAGTTAAGAGATTCTTCGGTGTGGCCGGCGAGAAGTACTACTTCAGCGTTAAGGGACTTGATTTTGGTCAATATGGAATTAAAATCTGTGGCTCCCTCTGCATACTTTTCAAAAAGAACCACTTTGAATCCCATCTTTTCAGCCAGCTTCTTTGTACCCTGGCCAACACTTACGTCAAACTTGTCGTCTGCGTACAGAATGGCAATGGTCTTGGGAACAGGCTTGAAAGTCTTCAGCATTTCAAGGGTCGATTTGAAGTATTGACTCGCCGGTGGCAGTGTTCCAAATATGTATTTGTTGCCCCTGCTGAAAATTTTCCCAGAAGCTCCACCACCTTCAATCATGGGTATCTTGTAGCGCATTGCAACAAGACTGTCAGGGATTGTTATACCACTGGAGTAAGGTCCAAGGAGGAAGTTTACTTTATCCTGAGTGATAAGTTTCTCAACGAGACGAGAACTTTCGGTTGGGTCACTCTTGTCGTCATAATAAATAATTTTAAAAATATAGGTGTCTTTTCCTACTTTTACTCCGCCGCTTTTGTTTATTTTTTCTACAGCCATATCATAAGCGTCTCTGTACAGTTTTCCCGAGCGGCTTTTCCCCCCCGTAAACGATATGGCGCATCCTAATTTAATAACTTTTGGGTTTTCTGCCTTGGCAAAACTGCCGTAAGAGAATACCAGACCCAAAACCGCCAATCCAATCAGAACAGTTTTGATTACGCCTCTCATCTCAACCTCCTTATTTTTTGCTTAAATTTTGTTAACATTATTGAGAATCCCGCTAAACTTTGTGAAACATTAGCTTAAAAAAGAATCGTGGTCAATAGAAAAGACCTCTCTGTCGTACATATCTCGCTCAAAATCTGGGTTCTCTGTTGTGCTATTGACCTAAGTCAATGCAGTGCCCTGCTGATGTTGATATAAATCGAACAAAACAAAGTGCTATTGCCCGTAAAATAATAGCATTTCTAAAATATAAGCCTTTGGGGACGTGATTCCCTGCAAAACCCGGAGGGATTTAGTAACTTCAAGCACAACAAGGAGGAGTAAATTATGGAAAAGGACAGGATTTCTTACCATGAATCCGTGCAGAAAATGTACGAGAGAATCAAAAGTGATGACATGAATAACCTGTGGGATCGATACGCGAGCCAGGGTTCGCCTAAGGACCCCGACAAACGATGTAAATTCTGCATGGCTGGAGTCCGCTGTGATCTGTGTTCAAACGGTCCGTGCAGGGCAGATGCAGAGAAAGACCTTAGAGGAGTATGCGGCATAACCGCAGATGGCATGGCAATGAGGATGATGCTTCTCAGAAATATTATGGGAACATCTACGTATCACTACCACGCAGAGCAGACCATAAAAACCCTTAGAGCTACTGCAAAAGGGGAAACTCCTTTTGCCATCACGGAACCAGAAAAACTAAAGACTTTCGCTGAGAGGCTTGGAGTCGATACCTCTGGTTCCATTGAAGAAGTTGCTCTGCGTCTGTGTGACTTCGTGGAGAAGGATTTTAACAGGAAAGCAGACGAGCCCAGCGAAATTGTCAGGGCTCTGGCTCCCCCTGAAAGACAGGAACTATGGAAAAAGCTGGATATATTCCCGGGCGGTATCTACGGTGAGATGCTACGCACTTCCGGATCGTGTCTTACTAACGTTGACGGTTATTATGTGAGCCTGGCACTTAAAGCCATGCGCCTGAGTATTGCAATGGCATACCAGAGCCAGATTGTTCTCGAATACTGCCAGGACGTAATGTACGGTATCCCGAAGCCCCATCCGATGCGAGTGGATCTTGGCGTACTGGAT
>QMLL01000011.1 GCA_003646715.1 Deltaproteobacteria bacterium | reverse complement strand
CGTTTCCTTAAAGCAGATATAAGTCCCACCGTGATGGTGGTCTTACCGGCCCCGCCTCTCAGGGCGGTCAACATTATGCGGGGTGATGAAATGACCATTTCCTGTTGCCTGTTCTTATACATTCAATAATTTCTATTTTACTGTTCTAAAAAAAGACCCACTTATTGATCTTGAGAATATTTTTATAAACGGGGCTATTATGTTTGTCAACAAAAAACACCTTACGAATGGTTTCTGTTGGTGTAATTTTTTGAAATAACATGAAAATATTGCCATCAGAAGATGAGCATGGTACATTTTAATTCCGGGAAAATGTCTCTATTTTGTGCTCAATGGTTCAATCTATCACCAATTCGTAATCTGATTTCTTGACTTTTCAAGTGTCGATGATATATGTCTTTCGTACATTATTTGTGAGAGATTTTTACTGCAGCTTGAAAGTGCAAGGAATAGAGGGTGGTTTGGAAGAGACAATAAAGCAGGAACTTGACGAAGAAGACAAAATACATATCAGTGAAATCTTTCATCGGGAAATAGTTCCAAAACTCCGGCGATTGGACGGTCGCATCGGAAACGTCAACTGTTCGTTTGCGGGCGAGAAGTATAAGAATTGGAACATTGTGTTCAGGTCCGAGAAATCAGGTTACGAGATAGTGGACTTCGAATACGACGAAAACTCAAGTAGTATAAACCTTGATCTTTAGAAACGAGACATAAGGAAGAAAAATGAGCCTAACTCTGAGTCCGCTATATGGAAAGAGTCCAACCAAAAAAGTAGAGTGTCCGTTTTGCGGGGCCAAGATTGAAAAACCAAGGGAATTGCCTGTCAGAAAATGGGGAGAGATGCCGGTTGGGTCCTGTACATGTGGCGCGGTTTATGCCTGCGATGTAACGGGTCACAACCTAGGGTCCGCAATGGTAGAAGCCCTCGTGTTTGGATGCAACATGGATTGGGATCTTGCCTGGGGACTGATACCGGAAGAGGACTATCTTGAAGCGCTGGTAGAGAACTATGACTACATTGATCATGTTATTTCAATGACCGGCTGTGTTGAAGGCAGAAAAGTAAACGGAGCGCTCTATTTCATAAGGCTTCACGATGATATTCAGGAAGTCACCAGCGACGGGGTAAGAAAAATACTCAAGAAGGCTGAGGATATTGCCAAAAATTCTAAGAAGAGAAGCCCTAAGAGGAAACCTCTTTCCAAGAAAGAAGTAGAAGAGCTGGTAAGAAATTTTCGAGTGGACGAGATTCTTAAAGTGGCCAAGGACGACAGGAAAATCGTTCGGAACCTTATGCGATTGCTCTATTCAGTTGAAGATGAATATCGCATGAGAGCTGCCGAAATGCTGGGTATTGTCGCATCTGTGATTGCGGAAAGAAACCCTGGGTTTGTTTCAAAACTTCTTCAAAACCTTTTTACTGCAATTATCGATTCCGCTGCATCGAGCTGGGGTGCGTTCGAGGCCATAGGGGAAATTATTAGCCATAAAGTTGAGATGTTTGCAGGTTACATTCCTCACCTTTACCGCTTTCTCCCTGATGAAGAAAGAAGAGTTTCTGCGTTGCAGGCCATAGGTAAGATTGCTCAAGTTAGACCCGATTTACTCAACAAATTACCTCTTTACCTTATTCCTCTTTTAAAAGATCCGGATTACAGAGCACGAGGCTACGCGGCCTGGATGCTTGGATACCTTGGAACAGAGGAAATAAAAGAAGATCTGGAAGGTCTGTTTGGGGACACCAGACAGATAGGTATTTATAGAAACGGCACTCTTGAAATGAAGACCCTGGACGAAATAGCTCGAGAAGCTATCGATAGACTTTGATTGAACTATTTAAAAACTTCCGCAAGAAGTTGATCCGTTGGTGTTGATATACACTTTGACATGGAAATCAGTAGAGAAGCTTTATCCAGTTCCTTGCCAGCTTCCCAACTCAACAGCTGTCTAGAAAGGTAGTAGAGTTCCTGATACGCCTCATCCAAGTTGTATACGGGATAGTAACTTCCCGGTTTGAAAGCGCTCTTATTGCAAACGTGAGCCTTCCCGTGTATAGACGTAGGGATACCGTACACGCGACAGGTGAGAGGCCGGTATTCGTAAAGGATGCACTCATCGTTGTCATCCAGAAGTGGGCACCTGACTCGCATCATAGAAAGGGATTGCTCTGCTGTATTTTCGGACTTTTCACGTTCAGCTCGAAGTTTTTTCTCTATTTCTTTCAATGTCACATCCGCGCTTTTTGCTCTTTCAAGCGCAGCTCTTTGCACTTCGGGATCGAGTTTATCGAATTTATTTTTGATATAATATGCCTCGATCAAAAAAAGACCAAACATTGCGTGACAGCAGTCCGCGCAATGAAGAACACACCGTACATACTCTTTATATTTTTCTGCTGTCTCCTCAAAAGTCTTATCAGCCTTTTTTATCAGGTGCTCATAGCGCTCGATGATATACTCTAAACTCAATATGAAACCTCTTTTCTGAGCCTAATTAGGATTGAATACTAATACCGCCTCGCTCTGTGCTTTATGGGGCCCCCTCCAGGGGGGACCAAGCACCCTTTGGAAAGATGAAAGAAAAGATACTCAAACTTTTCTAGAAGACCTTGCTCCTCGGTGGTTTTCCTTCAAGCGGGTTGTACAGTTTAGTAATGGCGACTTTCATACAATCCACGGTTTGCAGTTCCAGTATCATATTTACCAAAGTCTGTTGGGCATCACCTGGGAGCTGGCATGCATTGGATTCATCAAATTCCAGGTTAGAGAATTTTTTTTGCAGTTTCTTTAAATCTCTTCTCCCTATTGGTACAAGCACAACCTTCTCACCACCGACTTCCTTTATCTCACCACCTAAGCCAATCTCTTCTATTTTCTTAACCAACTCATCATCTAGGCAAATTTTTACGAAATATTCTCCCATTCCAATACCTCCCTGATCCAGTTTATTTTCTCTGATGCTTCTTTAACGCCTCAACAAAATCCGGGTGAGGCTCAAAGCCTGATGAAATTGCTTTTTCCAGGTACTTGCTTGCCTCTTGATATCTTCCCTTTGTATAATAGGCGTAAGCAAGGTTGTTAAGAGCAAGACCAAAATTTGGAGCCATTTCGACAAGCTTTTCACCAATCTCAATCGCTTTATCCGCATCCCCTTTCTGAAGATATGCGTTCAGAAGGTTATTCCAGGCCTGGGCAATTTTCGGGTTTATTTCGATAGCTTTCTCCAGTGCTTCTATAGCCTTCTCAGTCTCGCACATCTGGAGATATGCAAAACCCAGATTCGCATACCCTCTGGCATATCGCGGCTCTATTTCAACTGCCCTAAGGTTCATCTCTGCTACTTTTCCCATGTCACCCTTTTTGAAGTAGATATACCCAAGGTTGACGTAACCTTCGAACATTCGGCCACTATTCAAAATAGCATCGTTAAAAGCCTCAATTGCTTCGTCGAGTTTTCCTTGATTCATTAATGCAACGCCAAGATTATAGCTTGAATTTGCGCAGTCCGGGTTCTCAGCTAAGATCCTTTTTTGCTGAGCTATGAATTCCTCAGCGTCTTGTGGTTTTTTCATAGTCTTTTGCCTTTGCACTTAAGTTTTAGTGCTCCCTCATTCAATTTTGTCCCCGTCAGGCAGCAGCTGTGGCTTAGTTCCTAAAAAAGAGATCGCTCCACCTGTGCTGAGCGACCTCTTCTCTGCGCGTGACGAGATAGTGCAAATTATCGAGAGGTCAATTTCTAATGGTCCTCAGTCTGACCTCTACCCTTCAGTCCGTACATCGTTGTGCTACCAGTGGAAAAGTAGATCAGCTTTCCCTCGTTGATAAGTTCGGTAGCGGCTTTCTTAATCATTCTTGCTTTGACGTCCGGCATAACCTTATGTACAGCTTTTTCCATGTCCTTGAAATAGAACTTAGTTTTGCCGGTTTTCTCAGCGAACTCAAGAATAGCCTTCTTAATTTCTTCCATGTGATGCTCCTTCCTTAATTACGGCCTGTGTTATTACAGACCTCCTGCTGCCTTGGAAACTTCCCATGCCGGTTCGGTGTATTTGAACAGCGTGGAAGTTCTGTATGTATCATACTGCAACCTGTAGTCATCAATCAAGTGCTCGGTGAACGGCAGATCACATTTTTCAAAGAATTTCTCCCACCCGATGCGTTCAGCCCAATCTCCGATTCTTTCGTATTTTCTTGCATCTTTTGCGTAGGCTTCCAAAATTTTCTTAACGTCGCGTACCACTTCCGGATATCTCGGGAAGTTGTTGGGCAGCCACGGTACCACTACTTTGGAAAATTTTGGAGGATTTATCCTGTTGGAAACTTTACCGCCCGCCAGGATGGTAACTCCGTCACCTTCCTTGTCTGCAAGAGGGAGAGCCATACACATCGTATAACAATTACCGCAGAACATACACCTTTCTTGTTTAATCTTAACAGATTTTTTCCCGTCGGGAAGCTTCGTAGGTGAAATTGCTGCGGTTGGGCAAGCTGCGATTACAAGCGGTATTTCACACACGTCTTCTAATACTTCATGGTCAATTACTGGAGGTTTTCTGTGATAGCCTAGCAGTGCAATATCAGAGCAGTGAACGGCACCGCACATGTTGAGGCAGCAAGCCATGGAAATTCTAACCTGTGCGGGCAGAGTCATGCTCTGGAAGTAATCGAACAGTTCATCAAGGACTGCCTTGACCATAGAAGATGCATCAGTGGCCGGAGTATGGCAGTGAATGTATCCCTGGGTGTGTACAATATTTGTAAGACCTGCGCCAGTCCCACCAATGGGAAACTTGTAGCTGCCGGATACATGCTTCCGGCTCATCAAGTCTTTCTTAAGAGCTTCCAGCTTCTCGGAGTTGTCCACCATAAACTCGATGTTGTTACGTGTGGTGAACCTTACGTAACCGTCGCAGTGCTTATCAGCAATTTCACAGATCTCTCTGACATGTTCTGCAGTCATGAAGCGGCAACCGCCGCATCTCACGGTGTATACTTTGTCTCCTGTTTCCGAAACATGTACCAATACCCCTGGCTCTAAGATTTCGTGGTATTTCCACTTCCCGTAGTTTTTTTGGATGACTGGTGGAAAATACTGCCAGAAGTGTCTGGGACCCAGGTCGGTAATTCTGTTTTCCATAGGTTTTTTGGGATTGTATCTACCCAATCTTTCCTGAGATAATGCCATGATGTATTCCTCCTATTCCCTTGTTTATCTCTTGTGTCTGGAACGATAATCTTTGATGTCTCTCTGCCATCCGCCAGGAACGTCCTCTTCTTTCCAGAAGATATATGGATTGGATCTTGGTTCCTTGACAATTTGTGGCATTGGTGGCAGCTCAAGAACTTCCAAGAATTTAGGTAGTCCATACCTCTGGATCAATTCTCCGAGTCGCTCGCGGTTCTTACCTTCTTCCATCCACCAATCCCAGGTTTTTTCAACGATTTCTTTAATGTTGTCATAGGGTGGTTCGCACTTCATAAAGGGAATGGTAAGAACAGACATCTGAGCACCCTCAAGAATAGGAGCTTTGGCACCAAAAAGGATGCTTACGCCGGTGTCTTTGCCGGGTCGCAGGGCTTGTGGCATAACATTTATGCAGTGCATGCATCGGGTACATTCTTTGTTATCGATCATCAATTTCCCATCTTCCATCCACATGCATTTGGTCGGGCAAAGGTTTATCACTTCCTTGTAAATGTCAAACTTACCCCAATCTCGCCCCTTAAAAGCGCCACCATTTGGAGGAATTTCTCCGTTAATATAAGCTTGTACAGCTTCCTGATCTATTCTTATATCGTCTTTCCAAGTACCAATAAATGACATATCGGCTCTTGCAATCGAGGCCACACAGCAATTGGGGCAACCATCAAATTTGAACTTGAACTTATAAGGGAATGCGGGACGGTGCAATTCGTCCTGATAGTAGTGAGTCAACTCGTAACACATATCTTGAGTGTCAATACATGACCACTCGCATCGAGCTTTACCAACACAACATGACGGGGTTCTCAGGTTTGATCCGGAACCACCAAGGTCCTGCTGCAGTACATGAGTTAACTCGTAGAAAACGGGTTCTAGTTGCTCAGTGGTTGTGCCGAGAAAGATAATATCTCCCGTGGAACCGTGAAAATTGAACATTCCACTTCCGCGGAATTCCCACAGGTCACACAGGGTTCTTAAATACTCTGTGTCGTAAAACTTGCTGGCAGGTTGGTTTACACGTAGTGTATGAAAGTGGGCAATATCAGGAAATTTCTCCGGCACATCCGAATAACGTCCAATAACCCCACCACCATATCCAAACACACCTACGATACCACCATGTTTCCAGTGTGTTTCACCATGGTCAAAAGACAACTGTAGCTGCCCAAGGGTATCTTCAACAACATATTTGCCTATTAGCAACCTATCATCAGGCAACTTCCTCCTGTGAAGGGCTTCACGCTTTGCATCGGCCACGAAGCTCGGCCATGGACCTTTCTCCAGGTCTTCTACATCGGGAATCGGATGTTTGCATTTAAACTCTTTAAGCTCTTCCTCAGTATAATTGTTTAATTCTTCGTCTGTATAGATTCGCAGCTCTTCGTACTTGAGTTTCTTTTGTGGTTCTTTCGGTTCGAACATTATTGTTGCCTCCTTTTTAAATCTAAGTTTGTGTTTTAAGGAGTTAACTTAGGCTTTTGTGCTTACATTCACCTCCTCCCTCAATAAGTTCTTTCGCCCCTACTCCAAACGGGACAATTATCTTGATTGTGCTTTTTATCTTGAATTTAAGCCGCACCAATCCGTCAATGAAAAATTATCTCTAGCTTTATAGTCAAAATACCTGGAAATTGTCAATGAAAAAATCTGGCTGTCTCGATAATTTTGGGAGACTATGATCTTATTTTCACGAATTCGGTCAAAAAATCAAGCTTTATTTAAACAAAATGGCTCGTGAAAGTTCATCCAATTACAAGCGGAAGGGTTCCTGATCCATATCCAGATACAAGGCATAGACAAAATATAATCAATGCGACATATTTATAAAATCGCAGTTTTTGATAAAATAGAAGTAAAATATAAAACATCCAAAAAGTTTTGAAAAAAAAGATAATGAGTACTTTCCCCAGAAATTTGCTTAATAAGGATGCTCTGGATATCCTGGTGGATATTCTCGAGGAGAAAAACGCGGAGAGACGGACTGCAAAAGGAAAACTTGGGCCCAGGGTCAAAAATATCCAACAAGCAGAAGAAATCCTTTCTATAATTAAAGAACGTTCGTGTAAATTGCTGGGATTGGAAGAAAGTAGAATTAGTACGCCAAGGATAATAGTTAGAGATCGTTTAACATTTTTTCCGAAGCAGTCCGTAAAACTTCATCTCCTATACTGGTCGATTGGTACCGGGCTTTTGATGCTTAATTCCCCTATTCTCGAACCAGGTGCTGCTTCATGGATGGTCAAAGGATCGGTTATCTTTATATTTGTGGCGCCGACGTTGATTTCAAGGAGGGTCAAACTCAATATTGAACATGAATGTGGTTACGTAAACATCCTTGGCAATGGCACGATTCATATCGACCAATTGCCCTACGAACAGTTCCATTCCTACCTTGCCCACGAATATGCTCATCACCTGTTCTTTTACCTCTCTGAGGACTCTCAGCAAGAACCGTGGTTGAAAGAAGGCTGGGCAAGGTTTTTTCAGTGGCAATTAATGAAAGAGCTTTACAATGAAAGCGGAAATGGTGCATACCTGACTCACGTGTTGGAGCAGGTGGTTGGAGAGATCAAATTTGCATGTCAGCTTTTGAGTGGGGTACTCCTAACGAAGCTCCCTTGGAAGGTAAGGAGAATATCTACCATATATAATTCTAATCCTCTATGGCGGCTTTTTACAGGGAGCCCGGGTTTTAATGCTAAGAGACTCATTGACTATTCCATTGGAACAGCCAGTTACTTCTGGGCAGAAAGGAAAATTGGGCTTCAGGAAATGTTCAAGAACAAACTTTTTGTCGATTTTAACTAACCAGCATTGCTGGACTCTATGTGGCCAGCAACAACGAACAATGAAAGCTCCTGGCTCAAAATAAGCCTAGCAGAATAGGAGACTTTCATATAAATACGCCATGGAACCTCTTTTTCTTTATGAGCGCTGGATAAAGAAAAAAATGTTCGAGTACATGACCATCAGTTGCCCTCCGCAGCTCAGGGGGCGTATACTTACGCTCACCCCGCGGGAATACGGGGCCGTGCTTTTGCAAGCCTACCTGGGAAAAGTAAACCTGAAACAAATAGCCGACTTCGGAAAGCTCCGTACCGGACAACTTGTTGAATGGCGAAGACAACCGGAATTCCTGCTGGCCATGGATTGGAGTAAAGATGCGTTCAGCAAGGAATTTCAGGAAACTATTATATTAAATGATTACACGGTTACGGAATACCATGAGATAGCAGCCGAATTTTCACTCCTTGAAGAATCATTAAGGGTTAGCACAAGAATCCCGCTATATCACCGTTTTAAAAGCCTCGGTCAAAAGTTAATAAGCAAAAAGAAGTATAATCTGGAAATGGATCGGTATGATTTGGTTCTATTCAAACGCTTATTTGCCTTCTTCTACTCGCTGGAGCATCACTGGCCTTCTCCAGCTTCAAGGAGAATCGAAGAAGATTTTAAGCCATTTGCAGAAGACACTGTTTGGCCTGCGGTTACCGGGGAAACATGGATAGATGCCGAGCTAAAACAGGTTCAACATTCTGAACCCTTATCAGAACTCCTTGATAGCTTAAGCAAGAGACTGAAAAGCATTTT
This sequence comes from Deltaproteobacteria bacterium, assembly GCA_003646715.1. Lineage (GTDB taxonomy): Bacteria > Desulfobacterota > Syntrophobacteria > B119-G9 > B119-G9 > B119-G9. Next base: position 5,951 of record QMLL01000011.1, on the reverse strand, counting down.
CGAGTACTTCCCCGCAGAAATGATCAGATAGAATTCATTTGTCTAGCTGCCTGAGTCTTCCCGATTTCTTATAACAGGGAGCAATATCATGCAGTAACAACCCAATATTGTAATAATATGTTTAATTTATCTGTGCTAGAAAGTTCTTTTGTTCTTGACAAAAGTACTCAAGATGGTATATAGGGCAAACATTCACAAAGTATAGTGAATTTAGACTTGACACAACGCGCCGGTTTCTTTATAGTGCGTTTATTCACAAACTATCATAATACCATTCAAGATTTTGCTTAGACCATAAGTTGTATGCTTTCTGCTAGGGTAGGGACGGGAGGATAAACTTGGTCGAGAAGCAGAAGGGGCGACAAACCTGATGGCTCTCCATGATCTGTTAGCTAAACGTAAGGACGATATTGTAAAGAAGTGGTTTGAACTGGTTCTTGAGACCTACCCTGAAGACAGCAGGGATTTTTTCAGAAGGCAGAAAAATCGCTTTGCCAATCCTATGGGATACAACATTAAGGAAGGTATTGCAGGCTTGTTTGAAGCTATTGTTGAGCATGACTGTGATCACGAAAAGACGGCACCGTACCTGGACCAGATTATCAGAATAAGGGCAGTGCAGGAGTTTTCGCCTTCAGAAGCACTTTCTTTTGTAATGGATTTTAAGAAATTGTTAAGGAATGAAATTAGTACAGAATCGGATGCCGGATTGGCAGTGGAACTTGATAAGCTCGAGGAAGATCTGGATAAACTTGCGCTTCAGGCCTTTGACATATACATGGGGTGCAGGGAAAGGATATTCGAATTAAGGGTTAACGAACTTAGGAATCTTATGTTTGGAGCACTTGAGAGGGCAAATTTGGTTAGTTTTCCTGGTGAGGAAAAAGAGGTTAAAGAGAATAAAATTTAGAAAGAGCGAGGTGACGATACATGAGCGCCCAAAAATCTATCCTTTATCCACTTGTTGCTGTTTTGGTACTGATATTAATTCCGGTGATAGGGGTAAAACTAGGTTTAAGCTACTTTTTTGCAGTGGTTGTACCCTACGCGGCTTTTGTTATCTTCTTTGGGGGTATCCTTTGTAAGATAGTTAACTGGGCTCGCTCCCCCGTTCCTTTCCGGATAACTACTACGTGCGGTCAGGGGAAATCGTTTGACTGGGTCAAGCACAACAAGTTTGACAATCCTTTTACGAATAAACAGGTATTCGTTAGGATGGTACTAGAAGTGCTGTGTTTCAGGTCCCTTTTCAGGAATCTGAAAATGGAACTGAGGGATGGTCCGAAGCTGACTTACGGATCGGCCAAGTGGTTGTGGCTTGGAGCCCTTGCGTTTCATTGGTCTTTCCTGATTATACTTCTAAGACACATGAGGTTCTTCGCTCAACCGGTGCCGGGCTTTGTTGACATGCTGCAGAGTGTGGATGGATTCTTCGAGCTGGGTGTACCGCAATTGTTCCTGACTGATGCGGTTATTGTGGCAGCATTGACATATCTCTTCTTGAGAAGAGTTGTTGTACCTCAGTTACGATACATATCTCTTCCGTCTGATTATTTTCCGCTCTTTTTGCTATTTGGCCTAATTCTGTCGGGCATAGGTATGAGATACTTTTTTAAAGTAGATATTATAAAAGTTAAAGAGCTGGCTATGAGTCTTGTTATTTTAAAACCGACTGTCCCTGAAGGTATAGGGGCGTTGTTTTACGTGCATCTTTTTATGCTCTGTGTCCTTTTTGCTTATTTCCCTTTTAGTAAGCTAACTCATATGGCGGGGGTTTTTCTGAGCCCCACCCGTAACCTGGCAAATAACAGTCGTTATAAACGGCATGTTAATCCTTGGGATTATCCAGTAAAAGTTCATACCTATGAGGAATATGAGGAAGAATTCAGAGAAAAAATGAAAGAAGTTGGGTTACCAGTTGAGAAGGAGTAAAAATGGCAGACGTTCCAAAACCAGAAGAATTAGCAAAAATTGATCATACTCCACCGGAAACACCATGGATGGAAACACCCGCGGTGCTCAAAGATGGAATGTGGTGCTATGGGGCGCATCCGAAGAATCTCGAAATTGTGGATATGCCCAACCCCAGGGAATGGTCTCCCAGAGATGAAGACTGGAAGCTTCCCGACAATTGGAAAGAAATTGTTCTTGACGGGATGAAAGATCGTCTGGGAAAATTCCGCTCGTTTAAGCTATTTATGGACATTTGTGTGCGTTGTGGAGCTTGTGCGGACAAATGCCACTATTTCATTGGATCTGGGGATCCGAAAAATATGCCTGTATTGCGAGCAGAACTGTTGAGATCTGTTTACCGCAAGAATTTTACGCTTGGCGGAAAGCTATTTAAGAAGCTAGCCGGCGGGCGGGATCTCACCATGGATGTTTTTAAGGAATGGTGGTACTACCTATTCCAATGCAGTGAATGCCGCAGGTGTTCGGTTTTCTGCCCTTACGGTATTGACACAGCGGAAATTACGATAATAGGTAGGGAATTGATTAACCTGCTGGGCTGTAATATTGATTGGATTCAGGCGCCTGTGGCCAACTGTTACAGAACAGGCAATCACCTGGGTATTCAGCCCCATGCTTATGTATCCATGATCGAATTCTTCTGTGATGAGATCGAAGATGTGACGGGAGTTCGCGTTAACCCGACGTTTAACCGCAAGGGTGCAGAGATTCTGTTTATCACGCCTTCTGGAGACGTTTTTGCGGATCCGGGTACGTACACCGCTATGGGGTACCTGATCCTGTTTCATTATCTTGAAAGCATGGGTCTGGATATCACTTGGAGCACGTACGCTTCCGAGGGTGGTAACTTCGGTTTCTTTACATCGCACGAAATGGCCAAGCGGCTGAACGCAAAGATGTATGCTGAAGCCGAACGTCTGGGAGTTAAGTGGATACTGGGCGGTGAATGTGGTCATATGTGGAGAGTTGTCCACCAATACATGGACACCTTTAATGGACCACCAGATTTCCTGGAAGAACCTGTGTCACCCATAACCGGGACAAAGTTTGAACATGCTAAGTCTACAAAGATGGTACACATCTGTGAGTTCACTGCTGATCTGATTCGTCATAACAAGTTGAAACTTGATCCTAGCAGGAATGACAACCTTGTTGTTACGTTTCATGACAGCTGTAACCCAGCAAGGGCAATGGGATTCCTCGAGGAACCTAGATACATAATTAAGAACGTATGTAACAACTTTTATGAAATGCCAAGCAATACTATCAGGGAAGAAACTTTCTGTTGTGGTTCAGGAGCCGGGTTGAATGCAGGAGAAAACCTTGAGCTTCGAATGAGAGGCGGATTCCCGAGAGCTAATGCTGTTAAGCATGTTCATGAGAAACATGGGGTAAACATGCTGGCATGTATATGCGCTATTGACAGAGCGGCGCTTCCAACATTGATGGAGTACTGGGTGCCTGAGGTGGAGGTTACCGGTGTCCATGAGCTTGTTGGAAATGCTCTTATTCTGGATGGAGAAAAGAAAAGAACTACAGATTTGCGTGGTGAACCTCTACCAGGAATGGAGGATATAGAGGATGAAGATTTATGATGGTCGCAAAATCATACCTGGTATTTTGATTGCCGCCGTAATTTTTAGTTTTCCGTTCTGGCTAAATTTTGGCAAAGCAGCAGTGCCTCCGAAGCCGAAATTGCCCAAGGAGGTAAAAAATTGCGTGGAACCGACTACGTTTATGAGAACGTCCCATATGCAATTACTGAACGAGTGGCGTGACATCGTGGTACGGGAGAATTTCCGTCTGTTTGCAGCGCCGGACGGTAAAGAACACTTGATGAGTTTGCAGAACGGTTGTCTTAAGTGCCATGAAAGTAAGGCTGATTTCTGTGATCAATGCCACAATTACTTGGATGTAAAACCTTACTGCTGGGATTGTCATCTCGCGCCAAAGGAGAATAAATGATGGAGAAGAGCAGAAGAGACTTCTTGAAAATCGGAGGGATATCTGCTTTAGGGTTGAGTGCCCTTCCCGCATTAAGTGTCCTCGCCGGGAAAAAGCAGCCCGCGTTTAAACTTAGCGACAAGGCCCTTGAAGGCAAGAGATGGGCTATGGTCATCGACATGAAAAAATGCTGGGAAAAGCAAAAGAAAGAAGGCTGTAAGGATTGCTTACTGGCTTGCCACAGCATACATAACGTACCTGAGATTGATAATCCGAAAAGGGAAATTAAATGGATCTGGACAGAGCCATACGAAAATGCTTTTCCTAACCTTGAGTATGAATACACAAAGGAAGTTCTTAAGGACAAGCCTTTCATAGTCATGTGCAATCATTGTTCTAAGCCTCCGTGTGTGAGGGTTTGTCCCACTAAAGCAACGTTCCAGCGAAAAGACGGCGTTGTAATGATGGATTTCCACAGGTGCATCGGTTGTAGGTACTGTATGGCCGCATGCCCGTACGGTAGTAGAAGTTTTAACTGGGGTGATCCTCGACCGTACATTAAAAAAGAAAACATGGAGTTTCCGACTCGTACTAAGGGTGTTGTTGAGAAGTGCAACTTCTGCGCAGAAAGGCTTGCGGTAGGGTTGAAGCCGGCATGCGTTGAGGCCTGTAAAGCTGGCGCTCTGGTTTTTGGTGACTTGGGTGATCCAAACTCTGAGGTAAGTAAGTTGCTTAAGAGCAACTACACGATAAGAAGAAAGAACGATCTCGGGACTGAGCCTAATATCTATTACATAATATGAGGTGTAGAAATGCTTGATCTTGCTTTTAAGGGAAGTAAAAGATACTGGAGATGGTTAATATTTCTTTTGGCCATCATTGGAGTGGGTGCTGCGTGTTACCTTTTGCAGCTGAGAGAAGGTCTTAAGATCACCGGGATGAGCAGGGATGTTTCCTGGGGATTTTACATCGGTCAGTTTACCTTCTTGGTCGGAGTTGCAGCATCTGCGGTAATGGTTGTTTTGCCTTACTATCTCCACAACGTAAAGGAATTCGGGCGGATAACTATTCTGGGTGAATTCCTTGCCGTGGCCTCGGTTATGATGTGCCTGTTGTTTATCGTTATTGACCTTGGTCGTCCGATGCGGCTGTTCAACGTCCTTTTGCATCCGACACCGAACTCAATACTGTTCTGGGATATGATCGTTTTGAATGGCTACCTGTTTTTGAACATTGTTATCGGATGGACGGTACTTCATTCCGAAAAGAAGGACGTACCACCTCCAAAGTGGGTTAAGCCACTAATATACGTATCAATCCCATGGGCAATCAGTATCCATACCGTAACCGCTTTCCTGTACGCAGGTTTGCCCGGAAGGCATTACTGGCTGACCGCTATTATGGCTGCACGCTTTCTTGCATCGGCATTCTGTTCCGGTCCTGCGCTGCTGATAATTCTTTGTTTCCTTGTTAAGAAATACACCAAGTTTGATCCAGGGGATAAAGCAATCAACAAGTTGTCCAATATAGTAACCTATGCATTACTGGTCAGTGTGTTCTTTGTATTACTCGAAGTATTCACGGCCTTTTACAGCCAGGTTCCTGGACATATGCACGGGCTTGAATATCTATTTGTCGGATTACACGGGCATGGCAAACTCGTACCTTTCATGTGGTTGTTCACGGTACTCTGTATCGTTGCGGTTGCTTTGCTAATCAACCCGAACACCAGAAAGAAAGAAAAAACACTCTTGATCGCCTGCGTTGCAACTTTCTTTGCAATGTGGCTTGAAAAAGGTATTGCACTGGTTGTTACAGGTTTTATACCAAATCCGTTCGAGCAAATTACCGAGTACATGCCTACAGCTCCTGAGTTAGCGATTACTCTGGCTGTCTGGGCAACAGGGTTCCTGATTCTTACAGTCTTGTACAAGGTGGCTATCTCCGTTAAGGAGGAAATTGAGGGACTCTAGAACCAGAATTTCGGATTTATAAGAAGGTGGGGGCTCTTTCGAAAGAAAGAGCCCTTATTTTTT
>QMLL01000010.1 GCA_003646715.1 Deltaproteobacteria bacterium | reverse complement strand
GTCAAATTCTGTAGAAATATCGCTCAACGTAATTCCTTAAATATGAGAACATTGGATCGCGCCCTATGGCAGTTTTCCAAGGAAAACCAAAAGACTAAGGAAATAGTGCAGTGACTGCCAGAATGGTAATATATTTTCAGCCATGGCGAGAAGAGAAATGCTTTGCAATATTTCCTATATCTGCAGTGTTACCACGAATTCATGTTCTCTAAGCTGAGTTTCGACCACAATTGCGTCCAATCTTTCAACTTTTCTTATCTTCGTTTTTTGAACCGTTAACTAACTTGCAAGCCGGATTTTCGTAATCCGAAAGGTTTAAACCCGATAGCTTCAAAGATGATAAAACGCTATCAATCACCTCAAATTAAACAACAAAACTTGATAATAATCCGAAATTGAAGTAAAAAGACCCATAAACCACCTCAACAAGTCTTATGCTCATGGTTGGATTCTTTTATATCCCCCGGGAATTGATCCTTTGGAGAAACCAGTTATGGATGTTTTTTTACTTTGAGACCAAGCTACAAGAACTAGTGGGGACAAAATTTTTTTAGGTCGTGTCAGTATGAAGAGAACTGGGTCTTGTTTTTTTCTATTACTAGATTAATATGCATTCATTTGAAAAAACTCCAATTCCAGAACAACTACTCCGTATTCTTGAAAAGTCTTCTACACCTCTCTCAGGAAGAGAATTAGGTGTGAGACTCCGAATACGTGGAATAAAGATTTCAGAGTATGAGATTACAAAACTTCTTAGAGAACTACAACGCAACGGACAAGCTGCTTATCATAGAGGACGGTGGGTTTCTCAAAAAGATAGTATCACGTCTCAACATCAAAATTCAGCAATCACTGTTTGCTCAGACATTCATTATCCACCGCTATCACCCGAGCTTCTTCACATCTTAGGCTGGGAAAAACAGGCACCCGGAGCCCTGCCCGGGGAAGGCGAGCCCCACCCCCCGCAGGAAACGCCTACGTTAGAATGTTCCTTTGAAAAACCAATGGCTTCAATAAGTCGGTGGGACAACTTCAGAAAGTTCTTAGGCTATTACCGACACTGCATTGTCAACGAAGAGGGAGCGGAAGCATCCACATTTCACAATGAGTATTTAAAGAAATTCCTATTTCTCCGCGGTATAGGCTCTTGGTATCCGAAACCAAAATTAACCTGGCGGGCGACCGTACTTTTGGGGCCTCACATGGCTGAATTCCTCAGAAATTTAGATGGGCATTCGGAAGGTTATGCACTAGTGCTTGGATACCCTTTGCAAGGCATCTATCTTGAAAAGGAAGGACAGCCTGATGTGGGGATTGTTAGTCCTATTTTCTTTTACTATGTTCGACACCGTATATCAGCGGGAGCTTTGATCGTGGAGTGCGAGAATCCTCAACCTGATATTAACTTGAAATGGTTAGAACATGCCTTTGGTAGAAATCCACAAAGGCAGCGCAGTTTTCTCTCTGCTTGTGGCTTCCTAAATCGTTGGCAGCCAAACGACGAAATCCCAACCCTAGAAAAGGGTGAACGTAGCCCTGGGTTAGACAACTTGGCAGCGACCATCAGCTCCTATATGCCTGAACGTGTAGTCGAACCCTTACGTCTCGAGTCTGTACCAGATACACCACTATCTGATAAGTTCCCGACAGGCATTTATAACCGCGCTGTTCTTATGTTAGCTCGGCGCACCAAATATACCAAAACTCTTCTCAAAGAACTTCAGGCTATCGAAAAAACTCCAGATGATGAACTTGATAAAACCGCCTTGCGTTACATTTTCATACGTGATGACGCGGCTGATAAGTCTATGGAAGAAGAACTTTTACATGAAGGATTAGTAGTTGACACGGCGCCGCTAAATCCTGATCAACGACGGGCTGTCGCAGCCCTTCTTAAGCGCAATATTTCAGTGATTACGGGACCGCCTGGCACAGGAAAAAGCCAGGTCGTATCTGCGGCTATGGGTAACGCACGCCTGATGGGGCAAAGTGTTCTATTTGCAAGTCGAAATCATAAAGCAATCGATGCAGTTTTTAATCGATTTACCGATGTCAAACAACGCCCTTTAATGGTCCGTACCAACTCAAAAGATGATCCCAACCTCAATTATACCTTTAGGACCGCTATCCGAGAGCTCTTGGCATTGCCACACGATCCTATTGCGAATCAACGGTTAGTCAGGATCAAGGAAGAAATACACTCATTATTAGAGAATAGAGGCAGCATAGCCAGGTACGCAAGATCAGTTGCCGAAGTTGCTACTCTATTGGGCGAGAAGGAAGAACAATTAGCCTATTTAGCCAAGACGATACCTGATACTACAAAAGCCTTTATTGATGAAAATCCCAAGGCCTTTCCTGTTGGGACCGTAAAGAGACTTATAAAAGTAATACACGGTGTAAATCTGGGAGAGAAAAAACCCAAATTTGTTTATAAAATTTTAGGAACTTTTAAAGCATTCAACACACTTTTCTGGTATCTTATTGCTAAGGGTAAACTTCGTAGAATTCCAGGCTATCCCCCTCTTCCAATTCTCGGGACCCCATCAACTCTTAGAAACTTGATCCGCTCTCTTCAAATAATAGAAAAATCTCTAGAATTCGCCGAACTCCGGCTTAGTTGCCTGCCACTCGAATCAAGAGCTAAAGAGATGCCCAGGTTAGAAGAGTTAAGTGACACTATAAGTCAACTATCCTCCCGAATAGCTAAATTGGCAATTCAGGCAATTTCTTATGATTTGGATAGTCGTTGTGGATTGCCTCCCGATGCAAACCGCGAAGAACTAGATGCCCTTCAGGCTGCCATGCATTCCATGCAAACAGGTTTAGAAACAGGCGTCGTTAAGAAAGAAACACTCAGCTTGCTTAAGAGCCGTGCATCTCTAGTACTTGATCATTTTCCGTGTTGGGCAGTAACGAACCTTTCGGTGGGCTCACGCATCCCCTTTGTGCCTGGTCTTTTCGACTTGGCAATTGTAGATGAAGCAAGTCAGTCCGATATCCCCTCCGCCATTCCCATTCTTTTTAGAGCACGGAGAATAGGTGTTGTGGGAGATCCTTTCCAGCTCACTCACTGCTCAAAGCTTTCCATTACAAAAGACACGATGCTTCGACGCAAAGCTGGCCTTAGCAGAATAGAAGATGTTCGCTTCGCCTACACGGAAAGTTCTCTATACAATCTCATTAGTCGTATCAATGGTGTTGAATCAGTCTTTCTAAGCGAAACCTATCGTAGTGTCTCAGACATTGCTAATTACTCTAATCAAACCTTTTATAGTGGCCGACTGCGTGTGGCAACCAATCAAAAACACTTACTAGTTCCCCGAGGCATGAAACCAGGGATTCACTGGACAGACGTCAAAGGGGGGATCCAAAGTGGCGGTGGTAGTGGCTGTTACTGTCCTGAGGAGGTGGAAAAAGTAGTCGCATTGGTAAAGACTATTCTCTTAGATAGTGGTTTCCAGGGAACCCTAGGAATCGTGACCCCATTTCGGCAGCAAGCCAATCGATTGCAAGATGCCATATTTCAGGGCGACATAGACTATCAATTGTTAGAGCGAGCTGGGGTCCATGTGGATACAGCGCATGGTTTTCAAGGAGACGAGAGAGATGTAATTATACTCAGCCTGTGTGCTGGTCCCGAAATGCCTATTGGGTCTCGGTCTTTTCTTAGAGAGACAGGAAATCTTTTTAATGTTGCTGCTAGTCGGGCCCGTGCTGTACTCCATATCGTCGGCAACCGAGATTGGGCCCAGACTTGTGGGATTAAACACATTCAGAATCTTGCAGCACCACCAAAGCTTTTGAGACCAGAGCCTAAACCGAGTCCTTGGTATCCCCACGAATCACCTTGGGAGAAAATACTTTTTGATGCTTTGACCAAAGAGGGGCTGGAACCCAAACCTCAGTTTCCCGTGTTAAACCGCCGCTTGGACCTAGCATTAATAGGAAAAACTGATAAAACCTTAAAAATAGATATCGAGGTGGACGGGGACTGTCACAGGAATCCAGATGGATCTCGTAAGATAGATGATATCTGGCGGGATATGCAGCTACAGGCCATGGGCTGGAAGGTGATGCGGTTTTGGGTTTACCAGTTGAGAGAAGACTTAGATGGCTGCGTAAAGGAAATAATGGAGGCATACGGCGACGATGGAAAATAAAAACAGTGGGTATGAGCATTCTAACTTCAAGCCTGATAAGGCTAAAGGTATTCCTTCGGGCAGTGCCCTTGACCGCTCATTTCCATCCCCTTTGATCTTAGGGGGATTAATCTCGCTTATTGTCATTTCAACCATTTTGTTTGGTTGGAAGATTGTGAACTTAGAGCACGAACAAGCAGTACTGAAAACTGAGCGAAGAGTATTAGAACAGGATAAAAGTCAATTTGAGAAGAACAAAAAGGCATACGCAAAGATTTTAGAAGGACTACCCTCGCTTCAAGCAAAGCAACAAAAATTAAAGAATACCATAGCGAATCTTGAAGGTAAGCTGAGTGCGTTAAGGACGGAATTGGATTCCCTGCAAATTAAGATGGAAAGTGTTCAAAAAACTCTTAAAGATGCACATGCCAAGCGCGCTGAAATAGATAGCGCTGTGGAAGCGGCTAGGCAAGAATATGCTAGTTTGCAAAGCAAAATAAGGCAAGCCCAATCACAATCCTCGACCCTTAATCAAAAGGTTGTTGCACTTCAGGCAACCAATGACGACTTACAAAGGCAAAAAGACAATTTACAACAGCAGATTTCAAGATTGAAGGCTGATATCAGTGGATTAGAACAACAGAAAGAAAATAAGAAACACTTGCTAGAACAGATGGCAAAAGATCAAAGTGAATTGCAGTCTCTTTCTACGCGTTTCACTCGAATTGCCAATAATCTTGAGTCCTCACGCCAAACGATTGACCAGACAGCGACAGCACTAAATACTCCAAACGGTCCGATAAATAGGCTCTCCAAAGCAATTGAAATAATAACAAATCAATCAACTGCCCTTTCAGACCAAGCCAATAAACTTTCACAGCAGGTGGGAAAGGTCGCTGACTCAGCTGAAACTTTACTGAATACGAGTCGAACAGCCAACAAGGCGATCAAAGATGTCTCGTCGGCTGGATACACCCTGAATACTATAGTGGCACGACTCCAGGGTACAGCAGGAAAATTACAGAGCCTGTTCAGTTCTTTTCAGAACTCAATCAACTCGCTTAATAATAAGATATCGATTTTAGATGGCAAGGTGGATGCCCTTGATGATCACAAAAAAGAAATTGCTAACATTCTTTCAGAGCTACAACAGAATTATGAAAATCTGAGAAAGATTAACACCGATTTCACCACTAAGGTAAATAACCTGGACAGCGGAATGAAAAATATTACCGAGGTAGTGGAAAAGATTAACAAGATAAAAAATAAGATAGACAAACTTAGTAGTGATTTCTCTTCTGTAGTGAGAGAATTACAGACTTTCATTGCTGACGCAAGAAACGGACTGTTCAGTCAGCACGACGGTCTAGTGCAGACAATAGATAAACTAGAAAAGAAACTCTTGGAGCTTAATAATCGACTTAATGAACTAGGTAGGTCCCTGGAAGATACCAAACAGAAGCCTGTAACAGCTAAGAAAACCAAAGAAACGAAAAAATAAAGTCTTTGCTGAGGTATGTTAACTCAACCATACAATACGAATAATTGAGAGGTTTGAAAATGTATAATCTAAGCCCTACAATAATTCCAGGCGTTTTTTGGATTCTAGCCACAGCCTTGACAATAGTGGTTTTGATCGTAATGTTTGGGTTGTATGTGTACCAAAGGCAACGCTTGAAAGCCGTAGTGAAAGATGCCAATAATGCAGCAAGTCTTGCAACCCAGTGTGACCTGCTCGAAGCTAAAAAAGAAGAACTAATCAGATGGATGAATGAACAAAGAGCTGAACTTGATCGTTTGACTGCTGAAAGAGAAGAGCAAGAGCGACTGAGAGCCGAACTGAACCGCTTGGAACAGGAGTGTGCATCTAAAGAACAAGATAATCAGAGCCTGCGAAACGAGGTAGGAGAGCTGGAAAATCAGCGCTATTTACTTATCCGGACACTTGAGAAGCTGGAAAAGGAGATTGAAGATCTAGAAAGTAAGAAAGCTGAAACAGAAACTATAAGAGCTGGTTTGATCGAATTGAAGAAAACATTTCATAATGTTTCCGATGAGCTGGACCGAAAAAGGCGTGAGAATGAAGATTTATTGCGGTCGGTCACAGAAAACAATATTACGCTCGAAGCGCTTACAAAAGAGAAAATCTCCCTGGAACAAATTCTAATTGATCTAAAAACAGAACGGCAAAAGGCCCATGAGGAAACAGAGCAAGCTAAAAAAAACGCTAAGTTGGCCCAAGATAAAGTTCGGGAATTAAATGAACATTTGAGTAAAGTGCAGTTTCAGATCAAGGGCGCAGAAAAGGATCTGGAACAATATCATTCAGATATAGATAAGGCACATAGAACTCTAGGCGAATATCAACAGAAAACAGAGGAACTAGCTTTATGTCGGCAATCTTTGGAGAAGGAAATTGAGGAATTGAACCTCAATATTGCTGTATACAAGGAAGAATTAGGAAAATATCGAAAGGCAGTCAAGGAAGCTAGAGAAGAAGCTGAGAAAATAGAACGTAAATTAGAAAATAAACGGCTACAGTTAGCCGAACTTGAAGTTCGGGTGAGGGTCCTTCAGGACAAGCAACAGGCTTTAGAAAGAGAGATTGATCGCATGAAAGTACCTGAAGCTGAGGATTCCTTGAAGCCTTATGCTGACCTTTTGGAGGTGCAACCTGATTGTCTATCTAAAAAAAACGTTTCCTGCAGGTCCGCTGGCAATAAACGACGAAATCCAGGTCCTCCAAGCCTTTAAGGACCGCTTGCGCAAGGAGAACCTGAATTTCCCGGAACGTGTTATCGACGCCTTTCACACTTGTTTGAAATGCCATCACATAAATCCTTTGACTGTACTGGCCGGAGTCTCGGGGACGGGAAAGACTCTCCTTCCGATATATTATGCCAGAATGATGGGTATGCACTCTTTGGTCATGTCCGTCCAGCCCCGGTGGGATTCACCTCAAGACATGTTCGGTTTTTATAACTATTTGGAAAGAAAGTATAAAGCGACAGAACTTTCCCGTGCACTTATACGAATGGATCCGTTCAATTACAAGAAAGGCACGTTCCCAATGCTTGATGGTGACTGGACCCGAGATAGAATACTTCTTGTTCTTTTGGATGAGATGAATTTAGCACGAACTGAGTACTACTTTAGCGACTTTCTCTCCAAGCTAGAGCTGCGACGACTGGTGAAGAACCTACAAAATAAGACAGATCGCCAACAGGCTGAAATTACTCTCGATACCGGACCTGAAAAGGCAGTCAATTTCCAGATCTGGGTTGGATATAATGTGCTCTTTGTTGGGACGATGAATGAAGATGAAACGACACAGACATTATCTGACAAGGTGCTGGACCGAGCGAATGTGCTTCGCTTCGGTAAGCCTGAGAATAAGACCAGACCTTCGCAAATTAATATCCAAGAGCAGGAATGGCCTAAAAAATATTTATCTTACACCCAGTGGAAAAGCTGGATCAAAAAAGAGATCGAGCAAGAGCCTTGGTCTGAGCTTACAACTAAATGGATTAACCGCCTGAACGATGCACTTGATCATGTAGGGAGGCCATTTGGCTACCGCGTACAACAGGCGATAGCCACTTACGTGGCCAACTATCCCCTCGTTGAAGAGAAAGAAAGATATAAGCTGGCATTTGCTGATCAGCTGGAACTGAAAATTATTCCAAAGCTGCGCGGCATGGATTTGGGTGATAACGCCGCAAATATTTGCTTGGATGAAGTGGAGTTTGTAATTGGGGAATTGGGTGATCAACAGCTCGCTGACGCCTTCAGAAATGCTCGTGACGAAAGCCAGGTCCTAGGTATGTTTCAGTGGCGGGGTGTTACTCGCCCTGTGGAGGATAATCGCTAAATGTTACGGGAAATTGAGGCCCAATTTCATTGCTGGCCGTGGTCCGTGGGTATCAGGGAGGAAACCAAAGATCTCTTATCTAGTTCAGTAAGTTTTCCATTCTATGGCAGCCCTGTTCTGTCCATTTCTACCGGAGCGGCCGTGTATCTTCCGCAGCGTAACGAACAGTTTACTAAGTTTGGACCTCCATTCCGAACTCCTGGAGGAAGGTATCAACTTTATGAGACACCTCATGGCATCTTAGCTTCGCATGGGAAGAATCTGAAGTTCACTAATAATATTATTAGCATTCGCGTTCCAGATAGAAGGATCTCTGTTCGTATTTTGCCCAAGGGGGCTCGTTCACGCTATTCGTCCACCCCAGATGGCGAAGCAAATGAGAGTGAACTCGCACGTACAGTTCTTGCTTGGTCTCAGTTTTTCGATGATCTCATAGACGTCTCCAAAAAATATGAAAAAGAGAGCAGATTCCCCTGGGAGGCCATTCTCGACTTTATAGCTGACCTAAAATTAGAGATGAATGAGCCGCGTATGGCTCTTATTGTACATATCGCCGAGGCCATGCATCGGCACCTGCCTGTGATTGTAAATGCAGCTCGTAAGGTTCTTGTGCGGGAAAGGCTGATGCTTCCAGCTGGCCGAGTAACTGAGACAGATACTGCCTGTTTACACTGGTATGTTCGCCAGCCGGGTAGAACTATGGCTGAGAAGGCAGCTGCAAATCGCCAGGCTCTTCTTGGTGTTTCCAGGAGAGAGACATACAATACTTTAGAGAATAGGGTACTGAAGGACTTCCTGTTACGTTGTATCCAAGAGTCAAAACGCTATTTGAACACTGAAGTTGGAGATGATCAGACGCTTATTAATTCAAGACGTACAACTAGAGTTCGGTCCTTTAAGCACCTGTGTTCAAATCTAAGGCGCATTGCTTTTATGGAGGAAATTGATAAACCCCCTTCTCCCGTCCGTCCAAATTATGCTCTGCAAAACGATTTTCGATATAGACAGATCTGGCAAATGTACAAGCGTCTTCTCAGACGAGAGGATGAGGAGGACCGAATGTGGGATTGGCAATCTCGAACTTGGGCTGATGTAGCCAGACTTCTTGTTAGCGGTGCTCTTTTTGACATTGCTCGTTCTTCGCAAGAGGGAAGACTTCGCAAGATGCTGGTGAAAGAACTTTTGAGATCAGACATGCAGTTGCTCCGAGAACAGCACTTGGGTTGTCGAGTACAGGCCGGATCTGAGCCTGGACCATTCCTAATAAGACATCGTTCAGGGAATTCAACAATAGGTGCTATAGTTGAGATTGTTCATTCTGCTTTGGCTCACGAACATATAGCCACTCAAAATCTGGGAAGGACAGGTGGACATCTTTATATCGTTATGACTCCTTTAAACGGACATAGAAGAAAGGTGATGGTTGTTTGGGCCATTCACACAGCAGCATCAGAAATTCATCCCCCATGGGAGGAGATCGCAAGTTCGGCAGAGCGAGCTCTTAACCAACATGCTTTACGCCTAGGGGAGAGAATTACAGACTTTCCTGAACTTCACGGTTTCGTGGTGGCGAGTGATCTCCAAGCAAAAAAAGTGGACATCCATATTGGTTCTCACGAGCAACTTTGGCTTGTACAGGTACCGGCAGATCAACGCTATTGGAAAGACGCCGTAGAAGGACTGGCGCTTGTAATAGACGACATTTTGGAGCACACACTTTGAAACGGGTATTTGGTTGCGCAGCATTCGGACTCAGAGATTGCGTTTGGCGGCCAGACCAAGGCTGCACACAGAAGGATCTATATCTGGCCGATGTGGTACTTCCTCAGACCCATTTTGGAAAGATGTTGACAGACAGTCAGGCTAAGGAAGAAAGAACTCACACTGGCCTTTATTGGCCGCCAGAAGCGCGCGTGCGGGCCGGGGATTTCCTCAGGCGAGTTCCGGTTCCATACGCATGGCGAGCCTTAGTTGAAGCTGGAGATCGAATGGTACGTTGGAAAGCCGGGAACGGGGTGTCATTCCCACTTTCCAAGATCATTGCTAGCCACATAGTCAACGTTCTTAATCAAACCGGAGAAGACCTATCAGAAGAGGGTAACTCAATTATCGTAGCCATTCCCAATAATTTAGATGAATTTGGTCAGGAACAACTTATAGGTGAGCTTTGCAGAGGATTATCTTTTTCTAAGAAGGGGCAGGTGACACTAGTTTGGAGACCTATAGCCGCAGCCTTGGCCTGGCTTGATAAAGTGGAAGGGGATTTTATTCCCAAAAAAATGACCGAGGAGGATCACGTACATGTACTATACTTAGGCCCAGATGCGGTGGAGATCACCACATTCAAATTAAAAGTAAAACCAGATAAAAATGGATTTCTTCATGTTCTCCCCCTCCGTGAACGACCAAAGTTTCTTCCTACTATTAATGGTATGGATTGGGCGGGAAGGGTAATCGAGGAAACATTTGACTGGCCCGACGACGGAGACTTCTGGCAAGCTTTCACAAGATTTCCGGAGGTTTGGGCTGCCCTCGCGGATTTCTCTTGGAATAGAGGGGAACTCCCTCGTGCTTGGAGTATTGGGAATGCATGGACCCTTTGGGATCCTCCCCATGATTTATACAAAAGAGCCTTATCTGTGCCCCCTGGTCCTTGCACCACCTTGAGGAAAATTTGCCAAAATTCTTGTCCTTTATCTTCTCAAACAAACACGAAAATTGAGGAAAGTGTCAACGAAATCCTAAAGAAAGAGGTAAGAAAACTTTCTAAGAAGCATTCGGGAGGACGCCTCTACGGTATGATTCTTTGTGGTCCGCTGATGCCCAATGGTATCCCTCCATGGTTAGAGTCAGAACTTGAAACACTTGCTAATCGTGGACTAAGGTTCGACGGCCCATTAGACGAGCCCAAGCTCGGCCGGCTATGGATCTCTCCTAACAGTGAAGAGGCCGTAGCCAAGGGCTCATCCATCTATGGCGACAGGCTAATTAAGGGAATCCCAACTTATCTTGATACTATGCCGCAAATATCCATCCTGGCTCATTATTTAGGTGGCTATAAATGGATTCCTCTTCTGGATGCCGAGGAGGTTTTGGGAGGAGAGACTTATGAAAGGAAGATAAAACGCTGGTTTCAGCTCAATCAAGGACAACTTAAATTGAATGTGTATCTAAGTAAAGGTTCCCCAAGAAAGTTAGTTTCAGCTTGTGAAGACCCTGATGATCCTAGACTTGTTGCAGATGGCGAACTCTCTCCATGTTATGCCAGACTGGTGAGAGAGGTCGTTAGGAGATGTCGATCCCTAGAAAAGGTGCAGAAGTTGTCCTTTTTCCGGTCTGAGAACCTTGGCTCCCGATATGGCTTAGCCTTTGCCAAGGCACTATACAAAACAGACGAGGAAGAACATGAAGATGAGCTAGATGATAGTCAATCCAAGTCTCTAGATCAACCGTTCAGAAAAGCGGTCTTCAATTTTCCATCTACACCCAACAGAAGTATGCCACTCGATGTTGTAGTCCGCATGCGACCTGCAAGCGGCTTGGCACAAGTTGAAATCATTCCAGAAGATACTAATTTTTTAAAAGGAAGAAAGGTATTTCTAGATTACTCTACAATGAGAGGTACGTCCAAATTGCCCCGGTTGCGACGGGGCTGGCCTTTTATCAGAGAAATTTTAGTTGATCCGAATGACACAGTTTTAAATGAATGGAGCAGCTTAATTGACCGTTTTGAAAAAGTTCGTGTTGAAGACCCCGCCTACGCTAGGATCGTCGACCAAGTACGAAGAATGCTCGGACGAAAAGCGCTCGTACAGATAGCTGGAATGGATATATATGCCCAAGTGCTAGACCAAAACGGGCAACCATGTACGGACTATGGACGAAAATGCATTCAACGCCTTTCATTAAAATTTGAACAGGACTTTATTAGTCTTCTTGAAAAAGAGACAGTAAATAACTCTATGAAAGAGAAGCTACTCGTAAGAGCCACATGGATGTATGCCTCTGCGCCAAGGTCAATAATACAGTATGCCCGAGAGATCATAATTCAAGATTGCCGCCAACGTATCTGGAATTGGGCTGTAGAAGCGGGTAGCAGGGCATTTACTAGCATTGGAGATTTTAAGTTATTATTCAATGCTATCACCAGACGTGCCCTCCGAGAGGATTTGTCACAACCATTTCCTATTGAATCCATTCGGGCCGCTTGTAGAGTTTTAATGTTTAGACAAGATGGATGCCTCGGCCTTAACCACCAGATCGCCAAGCTTTTAGCTCTCAGAGCTTTAGAAAGATTGAGAGAGCTAGCTTTTAGCTGTAACTATAATAGGCTCTTTTTTCAACTCATTCTATTATTATATTACTTGCTCCGATGCCGTAAGGCTGACCCGGAATGTTTTGCGCCACACAATAACAACGGTATAATTTTATTCGAGAAAGCAATAGAATATTTAATAGGAGCTCATGATTATTTTAGGGCAAAAAGACAAATTGGAAAAGCTGTGAGAGTCAAAGAAGCCATGAGAAGTTTAGAGCGATACTTATACTACGAAGGTGGCGAAGATCTCGTCACTATAATTGGTGATTTGGCTGGCGACTTATTCTAATTTAGAATGACTTAGAAATTATTATCGTGTGAAGGAATACTATCCATCTCATTTTGGATTTTTTTGGTGGGAGAGGTCCTTGGAAAAACAAAAACCGATTACCGGTAAAGAGTTATTTAAGGGAATTGCTTACATAGTTAGTGTGTTTGTGGCTTTATACGCTTTGAACTCGTATATTGAGAAAAAAATAGAAGATCAAATCCAAAACCCAAAATTCATAGACAAACTCGCAAATAAAATAATGATGCCATTTATCATTTTCGATGAAAATGAGCGCATTTTATCAACATCAACCCCTGGAATTTATGAGGAATACATAAAAAAGATTGCTGTCGAAAAGGATAACAATGGGGAAATTGTAGCCATTACCATTTTTCCGAAAAAATTTTTACAAGTGGCGCCCATCATAGAAAGTCTAGACGCACCATTGGAATTTGCTAAAGCAATACCAGTAAATCAGATAGATTGGAAATATAGAATAAAGCAGAAAAACTATCTCTGCTTTAAAGTTAAGTCCGAAAACCCAGGAGAGATTACAGAAAGAAGATTTCGAATCACTATCATCCGTTAGCTAGATTTCGGTACTAAAAGAATTTAGAACCTTTTATACTCAATATGAGCTTGCGGATCGTGCAAATAGTCATAGTTATAGGGATTCCTCATTTAAGCAAGACAAAAGCTGGAGATTTGTAATCCAATGGGAACTGGATGCAGCTTTTTTCCATCTTTATAAAATAAACAGAGATGATGTGGATTACATCATGGAAACCTTTCCCATTGTTAAACGTAAAGACGAGCAGAAATATGGTGAGTACCGTACCAAGCGAGTGATCCTGGAATGCTATGATGCCATGGAAAATGCAATTAGAACCGGCCGCCCATACCAAACCATCCTGGATCCACCCCCGGCTGATCCAAGAGTTGCTCATAGGGAGAAGTACTAATTATGACCGACCAACCTTATATATTGCAATATTCTTACCCGGATTTTGGATCAGTTTCAGTTCCTTTGTATAAAGAATCAAAAGAGGTAATCGACTTTCTAGAAAAAGCTGAGGTTGAAGGGATTCGTCATTTCGAAAAACTGGATCACCTGGGAAGGATTAGGGATGCCCATAAAAGCGCTCATCACTCCAGATGGGAGTACATGTTCTTGCAAATGTACTTATTTCATGAATTGAAAGAAAGGGGAGGCGTTTTCGGCCTCAGTACTAAAATTAGGCTAAGCAATAAGTTTACAGTCAGTAGCTGTGAAGAACTTCTGAAGTGCTGGGCACTACTCTTGAATTTCGGTCATCTACGAGGAACTTTTGAAAATGAAAGAGCCTGGTTCGAAATTCTTATCGAGGATAAACAACTACGAGAAGCTTTTTGCGAGTATTTACCAGATAGGGAGTGCATAAAAGCGGCTAAAGAAGTATTCGATTCAGAAAACTATTACAAATTTCACATACTTCTCTCGCTATTATTCTTAAATCAGCTCAAAACCAAGCCTGAATTCTCAGAGCACCCTATGGATAAATTTACCTTGATGGTTAAAAGGTATCTACTCGACAGTGCAAGATCCAGATCAATAGAACGAAGCAAGAATATCTTCAGGAGAGTGAGAAAAATCGCCTATTTACTCCTGGATTGCACTTTTTCCAGTACCTTCGTAAAAATTAACCCGAAAATATTTTTCGACTACATTGTTAACAACTCCAACGAGGTCGTATACGAGGAAGACAGTAATTTTCAAAAGACATTAGAATCAATTTCTATCCATTTATTTGAGGAGCTTTATGCATCGAAACAGGCTAGCATCCTAAAATTCAATTACCTCTCACAAAAGAAAGTGGCACTAAAAAATGAAATCAACAAAGATAGGAAGACATATTTGGAACATCTTCCAGAAGAATTATATGCATCGAAAAGGTCAGACATAAGCATTGCCAGTGCCACAGAAAAACAACATATTTTGAGATTAAGCTTCCTGCCAAGAGAGGAATATTTTGAAAGATCCTCTTGTAAATATTACACTGAACAAAAATATCTGACGAAGAGATTGAAGCTTGCCAATATCTTTCCGCTAGCTACTCCAGAGCCGTCGGATAACGGTTCTTTATTGGACATATTTTCTGAATCTCCCACACGAACCAGTGGACTCCCCGTGTTTGTTTGGAGCCTTCTCAAGTATGCTGATGATCTATATTCTGAGTGGGCTTTTGAAGATTACATCTATCAGAGGTGCATAGAAAATCCCGTCCAAGATTTGTTTATGTTGATGCTGAACTTGATTTCCCAAAATTCACAGTTTAAAGCACGATTACAGGAAGCTAGTAGTCCTGATGACTACAATGTTAATTTGTTGGTCGGAAAGAATAACTTTAAAGCCTGGATCAAAAGGATAACCAGAGATATGAGGGATTCAAGTCTTACTAATGACAGAAAAAAAGAAATAGAGTGCCTCAAGGCAATGGTTAAGGAAGAAAAATCCGGAACATTAATGATTTCTCATTGTAGGGTGAGATTTTATGACGAGAAGTGGAAAGAAAAGGCTGAATTTGACGGGGTGTATTTCAGAGTTCTTCGTCAAGCGCTTTATTTAAACGTCTTAGAATCTAAATCAAGAATGACAGCTAGGTCTACCGAAGCGAAAAAGGATCTTGTTAAATCGCTAAGTACAATAGGGCTCAAAAATGTAGATCAATTGATCCGTACACGTTCTGTAAAGGGAAAAGGGGTCGGATATTCTTATTTAAAGGTTAATATTAAGGATATTCTGCCCCCCACACTTCATTTTGTCCCAAACCACTAGTTGCTACTATATTGAGGCGCGCTATCTGGACAAAGCAATAGAAGCTAGGAAACGTTTAAATTAACTTAGGGATCTCGATAACTAATAGTTGTTTGATCAT
>QMLL01000009.1 GCA_003646715.1 Deltaproteobacteria bacterium | reverse complement strand
GTGAGAAATATCGACAATTACAATAAGGCTCTCGCTACTAAAACACCCGAGACTTCTTCGCTAGAACACCAACCGCTTCCTTTTATCGTCATAATAATAGACGAATTATCAGACCTCATGATGGTTGCCTCAAAAGAAGTGGAAGAACTGATAATCCGGCTGGCCCAGATGGCTCGAGCTGCAGGGATACATCTTATTCTAGCTACTCAAAGACCTTCTGTAGATGTGATTACCGGCCTTATCAAAGCAAATATTCCTTCAAGAATATCATTCCAGGTATCTTCACGGACAGATTCCCGGACAATTCTTGATACAAACGGGGCAGAATCACTTCTGGGAGATGGAGACATGCTGTTTCTGCCTCCAGGCACAGCAAAGCTTCAACGCATTCACGGTGCGTACATATCGGACAAAGAAGTACATAGACTTACCGAATTTCTCAAAGCACAACGAACCCCTGAGTACGAGAAAGCTATCGCCGAATTTTCAAAACCATCTCAGAAAGAGGCTCACGAACAGGAAGAAGTTGATGAAAAATACGAAGAAGCGCTAGAAATCGTCAAACAAACCGGGCAGGCGTCAATTTCAATGTTGCAGCGGAAATTGCGAGTGGGATACAATCGAGCGGCACGAATGATAGAAATGATGGAAAAAGAGGGAATCGTTGGGCCTTCTGACGGAAGTAAGCCCCGGGAAGTATACCTTCCGCCCAGATAATTCCCAACAAAGGCGAGCTTTTCCTCCCAGAATTGGGTATACTTTATAAAGACTTTCCCCGGGTATTAAATTGCTACCCTTGAAAAAGATCTATTGCATCACCAGGCATTTCCCTGTAAATACCATACGGAAGTCTTGCAGGATAGCATTAACGGTTAACACAGTTCGTGCAACCAGTTACTTTTTTCATTGTCCGATAAAAAAAGAGAGCTCATCCGGAACCTCGGAATGGAAAAACTAATATGAGAAAAATCACTACCCTTTTGACGATTATACTACTTAGCTGTGTGATTTGCTTTTTTTTTATCGAATCTGGCACCGCCAAAACATCGACCAGAAAATCCGTTAACCTACGGACATTAATCAACAAAATGCAAAAGCGGTTCGACGAGGTGCTTGCTTTCCAGGCAGACTTCATACAGGAAACGTATTCCGGGGCTACTCAACTAACTTCAACCGGTAAAGGCAAATTATATCTCCAGAAACCTCGAATGATGAGATGGGACTACACTGAACCCGAACCGCAGTCCTTTGTTACTGATAGAGCCAAAACCTGGCTGTACATACCATCGGAAAAAAAGATTCTGCTGGATGATGCCAAGCATTTTTTCGATTCTCCACTGGTAAAAAGCTTCCTGGACGGACCCAAAAACTTAACTAAGTATTTTAAAGTTGAAGTGGAAAAGGGCGTGAATTATGCCGGTTATATTTTAAAACTAGTACCCAGAAATCAGAAGGAACAGTTCGATGTGGAAGAAATTAGGCTATGGGTAAATAATAGGCAGTACCAAATTGAAACAGTTGAGACCAAAGATTACCTTGGCAACAGGAACAAAGTTAAATTGATGAATATAAAAGTTGTAAAAGAGTTGCCAACGGATCTTTTCACCTTAACCGTTCCAAAAGGTGTAATTGTCGAAAGAAATGTGGTGAATGATTCTACCCCCCCGAACAAATAATGATCTGAACGGAGCAGTACTGTGCAAAACAATAACGTGTTACAAGAAATAAATGAACTCAGAAAAAAAAGAAGAGCCATCATATTGGCGCATAACTATCAGCCCGGTCCCATTCAAGATCTGGCAGACCTCACTGGCGATTCTCTGGAATTGAGTCGTAAAGCAAAAGATACTGATGCAGATGTTATAGTTTTCTGTGGTGTCCGTTTCATGGCGGAAACGGCGGCAATTCTAAATCCTCAGAAGATTGTCCTTCTACCCGATCTAGAAGCCGGGTGTCCCATGGCGGATATGATAACAGCTGGAGACGTAAAAAGGATTAAAGAACAGTTTCCTGGCATACCCATCATAACGTATGTAAATTCAAATGCAGATGTCAAAGCTGAAAGCACGATCTGCTGCACGTCCGCAAATTCAATAAATGTTGTCAATTCTTTTGAGGAAGCCAGCGAAGTTTATATGGCACCGGATCAAAATCTCGCCAAGTACACTGCAAAACACACTGAAAAGAAAGTACATCACTGGAATGGTTTTTGCCCAATTCACCACAACTTGAAAGTAGAATACGTTCACGAGGCCAGAAAAAAATATCCGGATGCCGTCTTCATTGCTCATCCGGAGTGTAAACCCGAAGTGCTGGATCTTGCCGATGGAGTGTTCAGTACTTCGGGAATGATAAATTATGTTTCGGAAAGTGAAGAAACTTTCTTTATAATCGGCACCGAAATGGGCTTGATACACACTTTAAAAAAGAACAACCCTCACAAAACCTTCGTGCCATTGCATGAAAGTCTTGTCTGTAAAGACATGAAGAAGATCACGCTAGAGAAGATTCTCTATTCACTAAAGAACCTTACTCCCAGAATAACAGTACCCGAGCCTATAAGACAAAAGGCCCAGCAAGCGCTGGACAGAATGCTGACGATAAAAGTCGCTAGTGGCGACTATCGCTCTTTTTCATCGAAACTATGGTCTTAATAATTGCAATAAGAAGCCCCAGGCCTATGGTACCAAGTACTGCGTAAAGGATACCGAAAAATACCATGTGGCCCGTATCGTACCATGGAATATCCCATGGAAGAGGACTAGCAAGACTCTTTTTTAGCCCTTCACATAGAATCTGCCCAATCGAACTCAGCATACCTTCCTCCTTTACTACGCAAGCTTAACGGTTAACCGGAGTAACACACTGCGTTTTTTCGTTTAAATTTTTCGTTTGAAAAGTGCTTAATGGTATGTTAATAACTATTAGGTTTTGTGAGCGGGAGTAGCTCAGCTGGCTAGAGCATCAGCCTTCCAAGCTGAGGGTCGCGGGTTCGAATCCCGTCTCCCGCTCCATTTTTTTATTTAAACTCTTCCTTCAAAATTTCTATATCCGCTTCCTTTTTCATCTGCTCCAGCCAGGCGTCCCATAGAGCTTGCTGTTTCTGCATCAGGAGCATGGAATACATTTTTTCTCTTTCTTTTTTTAGCTTGTCCTCGCTCGCCGGCTTCCAATCAATAACCTTAAAAACAACCCATTTTCCGCGAACTTCCACAGGTGAATCAGGTATTGGATTCTTTTTGTCTCTTGAGAATATAGACTCAAACAGCTTCATATTACCGGCAAACTCGCTATATGGCTTTTCCCTTGAAAACCAATCTGTTTCTTTGAAAGTAAGACCTTCCCTCTCTGCTATTTTCTTAATATCTTTCCCTTGCCTGATTGCATCAAGAAGTTCTCTTGCTTTTTCTTCTGCCAGCCTCTTTTGTTCTGCTTTCTCCCAGTCTTTCTTAACCTTGTCTTTGACTGTTTTAAATTCTGGTATCTGCGGTTCCTGAATTTCCACAACCTGAGCAACAACAAGTCCCTGACTTGTCTCGAGAGGTTGAGACACTTCTTTTTCGTCAAGAGAAAACAGTGAATTGCTCACCTTGGGCTGTCTTCCCACAAGTGGCAGGGGGTCACTCTCTTTAACAAGCCCTGAAGTCGCCATGGTCAATTTCTGCTCTTTTGCGGCCTTTTCGACACTCTCCAGGGAAAATGCAAGATCTGCAAAATTGGCCGCTGCCTCTTGAGCCAGATCCTTTGCCCGCTGCCGTTTCACTTTTTTGATTATCTTGTCTTTAACTTCTTCCAGAGGGAGCGTCTTAGCATCTTTAACTTCTTCAACCTTGATTATATGATACCCAAAAGGAGTTTTAACCAGATCGCTTATCTCACCAGGTTTCAGGGAAAACGCCACCTCAGAAAATGGTTTCACCATGGTCTTATAGGTAAAAAACCCCAGATCTCCTCCTTTTCTGGCAGACCCTGGATCTTCGGAATATTTCTTCGCAAGCTCAGCAAAATCCTTCCCCTCTTTCGCTTCCTTCAAAACCTCTTCAGCTTTTTTCTTAATCTTTTCCTGTTCTTCCTTGGATGCCTTGGGTGGTATCTTAAAAAGGATATGTCGAGCTCTAACCTTCTTCTCTTCATAGAAGTCTCGTTTGTGCTCATCATAGTAGAATTTTATTTCACCTTCTGTAGGATTAACTTTCTTCTCAAAGTCGGAATATCTGAACATCACAAGGTCAAATTTCCGTTTTTCCGGTTCCCTGTATTTTTCCTTGTTTTCTTCGAAAAACTGCTCAATCTTATCGGGATCTTCCTTAACCTTAAATTTTTTGGGATCAATCAATACATATGCGACTTTTACTTCATCCCTCTTGAAATGAAAATAATCAGAAATTTCTTTATCCGACACCTTGGCATTCCGCGTCACTATCTTTCGAAGCTTATTCAAAGCCAATTCCAGCGATTGCTGGCTTTCAAAGGCTTCGGGGCTCAAATGAACCCTGCGCAAGATCATGTCATACTTTTGAGGATCAAAATGCCCATTGGTTTTGAAAATCTCGTAGGCTTCAATGCTTTTCCTGATTTCCTCAGCTGTCGGCATCAGGCCAAGTTCCTGAGCAATGGATGCCAGCAGGCGCCTTTCTATAAGCATATCAAGCGCTTTTTTCCGAAGATTTAGCGTTTTGAGCAATTCCTCAGATAAACTCGAACCAAATCGTCTTCTGTAATTTTCCAGAAGATTGTCATACGCCTTGTTATACTCGGTGATGGTAATGTAGTCATCGTTTACCTTAGCGAGTAAACTTGCTCTTCTCGCGGTATAAGAATAACCACCCCAGAATATGAACACTATAATTATCAAGAACAACGCAACTTTAATGAGCCACGATGTGGCATGCTTGCGCATTAAACTGAGCATTTTTCTCCTCTAACAAAATTAATTGCTGAGCTTTATAGTGGATTCACCGAAAAGAGCAAAGCGTAACCAGTCAAACCCGAATTTCAGTAGTTCTGCCTCGTCTCTTTTCATTTTATCTACTCTCTCACTATCAAGCTCTATCCTATCAAGCAAACTGCTTTTAAATACAAATTGTTTGAACATCTCAAGGTTATATGCAGCCATCAGGACTGCCTTTAAATCCCGGTCGGAAAGTTTTCCTCTTTTTTCTTTAAAAGGACTGCACACTACAGCAGTCCACAAATCATTCATATCAAAATAAATCTCAAGACCCTGATCTTTTATCCATTCCTCTATGGTCCATTCCTTTCCCTGCTCAAAACCCCTACAATGACTTTCTCTCACCAGGAAATACGCGTCCGTGGTTCTCTCAAATCTTGCATGTTTCTGAGTAGCGCGGGCAAGAGGATAAATTCTGCAGGCGCTGGGTCTGTCCTCGTATACCTCACACCCCGCTTCTCCCAGAAAAGGACAGAGTTTCTTTTCGTCATCTGACATCTTTAGCTTTGCAGTGGGAAACCCCATGTCGTGAGAAAAATCCCACACTACGTACTTTTCAACGAAAGCGTCCGACGAAAGTCCCAAATTTTGCCTCAATCTAAGTATATCGTAGGGCGTGAGTATAAGATCAAGATCCCTGCAGCACTCTTTGAAACAGGGCACGGATGGGTTACACGCGAATGTGAAAGGTCCGTCCAGAGGAACCATGTTTTCGCGCTCTTCCTGTTGTTGATGAACTTTTGACTCCACAGCTAACTTTCCTTCACTTTCTCTTTTTCTTCTGATTCCTGCTTCTTTCTCGCTGCTTCCAGGACTTCTTCTTTGATTTTGAGCGACTTACCACCAACCATACCAAATTTCAACCATTTTAGTGCTAGCTTGAGTAATTCCCTATCGTCCGTCTTAATTTTTTCAACGGTTTCATCAGGTATATCAAAGATATCCAGGAAACGGCTACCAAAAACAAATCTCTTGAAACGATCTATATCGTAACACGCCATATAATACATATCGATAATCTTTTCGTTGTCTATCTTTTCATCCAGGCATTTTTCAACCGCCAAGATATCAAATAACAGATAATCGTATTCCGTGTATTCATAGATGCCCTGGTCCTCCTCCCATTCCTTAACCGTCCACTTTCTATCCTCTTTAAAGCCCAGGCACTCCGGATTATCAATAAAGTAGTAGAAAGTTCTGGATCCCTCATGCTTATCCAGAGGATACATGCGGCACGGCCAAGGTCTGTCTTCATATACCGAGCACCCTTCCTCGGTTACAAAAGGACACCTCTGTTCCCCATCCTCGGAAAGCTTAAGTACAACCACTGGCAAGCCAGAGCTTTCGCTCATGATTGTGGTTGTGTATTTCTTGAGGAACTCGTCCGAAGAAATTCCAAGGCGATTTTTTAACCTCACTATATCGAGGGGAGTAAGAAAAATGTTAACTCTCCTGCAACACTTGGTAAAACAGGCTATGCCAGGCCGACAATCAAAATTAAAAGTACTTTCTTCCGATAGTATAAGTCCCTTTCTAGGCTGTACCCTTCCAAATCTGTCCGGTCTGTCCATTATTATACCTTTCCAATATTATATTTTGCGCAAGAAGCAGGACAAGAAAGCATAATTATCTCTATTTCACGTTGTATTCCACGTGAAACGTAGCCAGCGCTCTCCGCCAAAATGTGCCAAAACCCAAGCCGCGTTATTCTTTTAAACCTTTAAACGCACGAAACTTCTTGAATTGTTCCTGCTCACTCAAAAGCCTGGTCACCTTATTGTAAGCCACCTCGGTTTTACAATAAATGTCAAGACACAGGCAATTACGTCTGCAGTTCTCGCAATAATAATCCTCGTTTAAATGAGCGTCACACCTGCCACAATGTGGTTCCATCTCCAGGGAATCATCTTCTTCATTCAAAACTGCAATGAAATAGTCTCTTACTTCATCCTTTGTCGGGTTCATATGTTTTGTACTCCAGAGCCAAAATAAGTTTCTCAAATATAACTACAAATAAAGAAACTCCAGGGGGTTACCTGGAGTTTCCAAACATTGCTGACCATTTGTCGATTTATTCTTTGCTGCTTTCTTCCTCGCTGGATTTCTCCTCTACTTCGCTTTCCTCAACTGGCAACTCCCGGCCAATGTAATCAGCATATGCCATGGCCGTTGTTCTGTATGCCAGGTGAGCAAACTTTGAAAATGGAGCGTACGCAAACAGGAAGAAAACACAAATAAGGTGCAGGTAATAGCACAGATAGGCAAGTGCCCCGATACCTGCAAGCCGCATTAGTTCGGCGAAAATACCGGTTAAAGCCACTCCGAGGAGTACCAGTAAAAAGAGCCAGTCATAATACGTTCCAAGACCAGAGGTTTCCCGGGTTTTCCACCTGTTATAAAGCACCACTACCAGACCACCGATAAGTGCCAATGCACTTAAGTTGGCCAAAATCTTGACCGGGTTGATCAGTGAAAACGGATCCTCCATGTGGAACACATCCATCATAACAAATACAAGGCCTGTTACAATGAGAAGTCCAAGAAAACCGTATAAAATCCCGAGGTGTCCCCAGTATCTATTTTTGTTCTCAGTACATTCCTTAAACTTGTCATGCCTTAGAATCACCGGCAAAACGTTCTTCAAGCTTTTGACCATCGCACCCACTGGAGGCATTGTTCCACCATTCATGTCGGTGAGGAACCTCTTAAGCCCTAGTGCGAATGCGATAATCGCAAACAAAGCCGTTGGGATGAACACCGCGTCTATGTAGAGAACGGGCAGAAATTTCGAAAAAACTATCTTACCCGGTTCTGCACCTGTCTTCCCGTATCCGAGGAAAATGAGGAAAAGAAAAATAGCCGCCGGAACTGCAAACAGCCACGGCAGAGATTTCTTATTTGCAAGTGCTTTCCCCAGGAATTTCGGCCAGGCGTAATACTGGAAACTATAATTCCTTGCTGCAGCCAGCACTTCTCCAGGCTTAGCTCCCCTGGGGCAATACGCTGAACAGTCATTACAGTTGTGACATAACCATATGTCGGGGTTACAAATCAGTTTATCTTTCAAGCCCCACTGGGCCCATATCATCTCTTTTCGAGGGAATGGTTTGTTTTCAGGAGATATAGGGCAAACAACCGAACAGGTTGCACACTGATAGCACTTCTTTAGCGTATCGCCTCCAAGCTCCTGAAGTTCCCTTACGAAACCAACGTCCGGTTCAACCACATAGCCCTTTGCCATTTTTTCACCCCCTAGAAGCCTTTATAAGGATTGGGTCCTAGTTCTTCGATCTTTTCGAGGAACTCATTGATAATACCCGGGATCTTATCGTAATCTGTGATTGCGATTTCAAGGAGACGTACACGCTCGGATTCCAAAACAAGACGATCCAGGGTCTCCTGCACCTTTTCCATACGGTAGTTTGCCAGTTCACTTCCTTTGATGAAGTGGCACTGATAATCATCGCCGTATTTGCAACCCAAGAGCAAAATTCCATCTATTCCCTTGGACAGCGCATCCGCAATCCAAATAATATTTGTAGACCCCAAGCACCTAAGCGGTATCACCCTGACATAGGCACTGTATTCCATCCTGTTTATACCAGCCATGTCGATAGCCGGATAAGCATCATTTTCGCATGCCAGGACAAGAATTCTCGGTTTTTCCTCGTATTCGTCCGGAACCTCAATTGCCTTTATCATGCTTCCGATCATGTCTACCGAGTAATTTTTAAAGGATATAATCCTCTCCGGACATGCTCCCATACACACTGCACAACGCCTACATCTCGTTGGATTGTACAGTGGGTTTGCCTGCTCATCCTCATTTATGGCACCGAACGGACATTCTTCCGTACAGCGCTTACACTGAGTACATCTTTGCATGAAAAAGTCCGCAAAGGAAATATCTCCCGCTCTCGGATGAACCGCTTCTCCCCTTGATGTCATTTCCACACACTGGATAGCTTTAAGAGCAGCTCCCGTGGCATCTTCCATGCACGCGGCAATATTTAGAGGCTGCCTTACAGCACCAGCGGCATAGATTCCCGTTCTTCTGGTTTCATAGGGGAAACAAATGAAGTTCGAATCGGCATATCCATAGAAAAGTTCCAGTTCGGGAAGCCCGGGACCTTGCCTGTATTCCAGATTCAAAATTGCTTCGTCTTTGGTACTCGGAACCATACCTGTCGCAAGGACAACCAGATCTACGTTGACTTCAATTTTTTCACCAATTAGGGTGTCTTCAACAACAACTGTCGCACCACCTTCATCCGCATTTACACTTACGACTTCGCCCTTGGTGAGAAAAATTCCTTCATCATCCTGGCACGTCTTATAGAAGTTTTCGTATAATCCGAGTGTCCTCATGTCTTTGTAAAAGATGAAGGCCTTGGCATCAGGGTCCTGAGCGCGCAGGTACTTTGCCTGCTTCAAACTAACAAGACAGCAAACACCCGAACAATACGGCAAATGTTCTTCGTCCCTCTGCCCCGCACACTGGATAAAAGCTATACTTTTCACTTCCTTGCCATCGGAAGGCCTTACAATCTTTCCCTTGGCAGCAAGTTCTTCCATTTCTACGTTGGTTATTACGTTTGGAGAACCGTAGCCAAGCTTTTCAAGCTTTGAGGCGTCGTAAGGTTTCCAACCGGTAGCCAGAACAATTGCACCTATCTTTTCCGTACTGCTACTACCATTGGATTTAATGGTGACGTCAAAAAGCCCCGGTGCACCTTCAATTTTTTCAACAGTAGCACCGGTATAAATCTTTACGTTGTCATTGGCTTTTACTTCGTTTATCTTAGTAGCGATAATAGGTTCTTCAAGTTCCTGATAAGGATCTTTGGTAGGAAGCTGCTTGAAGCATTTTGCAGCGAAACCTCCCAGTTCTTTTTCCTTCTCAACCAGCACAACCTTGTAGCCGGCATTTGCCGCTTCCAGCGCTGCCGTGATACCGCTTATACCGCCACCAATGACAAGTATGTCCTTGCTGATATCTTCTTTATGGGGTTCAGGCAGTTCACACTTTTCTGTTTTTACTATTGTCATCCTGGTGTAATCTTCAGCCATCATCTGGGTGTCTTCATCATTGGCTGGATGGCTCCACACCACCTGTTCCCTGATGTTGCCTCTTTCAACTACAACGTTCGGAAATTTAAAAACGTCATAGTTAACTCTGGGGGAACAGCCCATGATTACGACTGCGTTAACCCCTTCTTTTTCTATGTCATCCTTGATTACTTGTATTCCTTCTTTTCCGCACAAGAAAGGATGTGTTTTACACAACGGCACATTGTATTCGCCGGTGGCTATCTCCGATAATTTATCTATATCGAGAGACTCCCCGATCCCACACCCTGTACAGATATAAACTCCTATCTTCTTTTCCATAGAAGTTACCTCCTCACCATGGTTTGAATGGCCTTGAGCGCTGCTCCGGTCGAATCTTCCACACACGATACCACGTCCACAGGCTTCTTGGCACAACCCACAGCAAACATACCACCGTCTTTTAAACCATCTACTATGAAGCCGTTCTCGTCGACTTTCAGTTCTTCGGGTAACGTTATATTAGCAGCAGATGGGACCATTCCTGTGGCTAACACCACCATCTCTACAGTTTTCTGGATTTTGCGACCAGACACAGCATCTTCTGCTTCAACTGTTATGTTCCCGGTTTCAGGGTCTTCGGTCACTTTCGCAACTTTGCCCTTGATAAACGTAACTTTGTCATCCGCTTCCACATTTTTGAGAAACTTCTCGTATCGACCAGGTGCTCTGAGATCAATATAGAAGATGTAAATGTTCGCATCCGGATACTGTTCTCGTACATATGTTGCCTGCTTCAATGAAGCCATGCAGCAGATGTACGAACAGTAAGGCAGATGATTTTCATCCCGGGAACCTGCACATTGCACAAAAGCAATGCTGTTTATCTCTTTTTGATCAGAAGGGCGCAGGATCTTTCCCTGAGTTGGACCATTTACAGAGGCCAACCTTTCCATCATCATGTTCGTCATTATGTTGGGATATTGACCAAAACCCAGATTGTCAATCTTACTTGCGTCATAAGGTTCCCAACCAGTAGCCCAAATAATGGAGGCAACTTTTAAATTGAAGGTGCTGGATGTCATACCCAGCTCAATAGCATCATATTTACAGGCGGCCACGCATTTGCCGCATTCTTCCCCCAGACATGCATCCATATCGATTGCATAGCGCATGGGGAAAGAAAGTTCATGGGGGAGATAAATAGCTTTGGACTTATCCATTCCAAAATTAAAATCGTTGTCCCGTTCCACAGGGCAAACCTTTACACACTCACCACAGGAAGTACAGTTTTCATTCACATAACGCGGATTCAAACGAATGGTCACGTCATAATCTCCCCTTTGGCCGCTCACATTTTCTACTTCAGCACAGGTAAAGAATCTTATCCTGTTGTTATCCTTGATTCTTCGAAAGTTAATTTCCAATCCACAATAAGGAGGACAAAGCTTGGGGAAATACTTGTTCATCTGGGCAACACGTCCACCAAGGTATGGGTTTTTCTCAACTATAAATACCTCGTACCCCACTTCCGCCGCTTCAACAGCAGCGCTTAACCCACTCATTCCTCCTCCAACCACCAATACGCTGTTAGTACCAGAAGGCATCTTTTTCTCTTCTGCCATACTTTTCCCCCGTGGTAGTTAAAGTCATTAGGAAGATTCCTGACTCAACGAAGGAACCGAAAGCAGCCACATACGGCTGCTTTATTCATTCATCATCGAGTACTGGTTTCAAAGCCTACGTAATGATTAAAATAACCCCGGGTGAAGAACACCCGGGGATTTAATCATGTTACTTCTTGCCAATTACACCAAAGATATCAATTACAGGAACCTTGGACATTTCCCATTCTCCAGTCTCAGGATTGTATCTGGAAATGGTGAATGCCAGCCAGTTCTCTTCATCAAGGCCTTTATAGTCACTTCTGTAGAGGTAGCCCGGATAACGGGTTTCCTGGCGATAGAGTACGTGTCTCAGATGAGCTTCCGCTGTCCAGAGACGATGGTAGTTTTCCCATGCTCTCATCAGCTCGTGCAGATCTCTTGCTCCAAGTTTTTCAGAGTCTTCTTTCAGCATCTCAAGATACTCAAGACCTTTTTCGAGCATTTTTTCATTGGTTGCGAACCAGTAGGAAGTACCACCTACGTACTCGTCCATGATCTTGTTCAAGCGGAACAAGAACATCTTGGGCAGGATGTAGTTCGGGTTAATGTCGTCAGTAACCGTCAGACTCTTGCCTTCTTCGTATGTCTTCAAAGGCTTATAGATTTCTGCCTTCCATTCATCAGCCTTGGACATATCAATGGCTGGTTCTTCGTTGTGGTTCAGGATGTACTTAATGGCTGCTTTAGCAGCAATTCTTCCCTCGGTATGGGAACCTGAGGAGAATTTATGGGCGTTTCCACCACATCCGTCACCAGCTGCAAACAGACCATTGACTGTGGTCATACGATTATAGGTTACTGACTTATCGCCATCATAACCCCACTTGTATTCATCGGGAGCAATGTCAGCAGGTCCACTGCACCATGCACCAGAGCAGGATGCGTGAGAACCGATGAAGTAAGGCTCAGATGCCTGAATTTCTGAGGACTGTTTCTCTGGCTGAATGTTAGTAGCAGCCCAGAGCAGAGCCTGACTGATGGTCATGTCTAAGAAGTCTTCCCATGCCTCAGATTCCAGCTCTTTTAGCTTTTTCTTGAACATCTTGGGATCATCTTTGTACTCAGCAGCCAGGTTAGCAATAGCTTCCTCGGTTCTCATGTACACAGGTCCCTTACCTTCTACCATCTCGAGAATCATCTGATGGTTTCTCAATGGAGTTGGTACAGGCTTATGGCTTGCATAAGGTTCCCAAGGTTTGATTTCTTCAACACGGGTTTCAATGTAGTTTTCACCGAATGCGTTGGTTGCTCTTGATTTGAAGAGCAAAAACCATGCACCAACAGGACCGTAACCATCCTTGAATCGAGTCGGAATGAACCGGCTTTCCATCTGGGTGAGCTTGCCACCAACCTGAGCAATCATTGCATAGTTGGAACCAGCATTCCATGGCGGATACCAGGTTCTTCCCATACCTTCACCAACAGACCTTGGTCTGAAGATATGAACAGCTCCACCACAGCACATAATGATTGCCTTGGCCTTGATAACATAAAATTGGTTTTCACGTACACTGAATCCAACAGCACCTGCTATCGTGTTGGGTCTTTTTTCATCCATCAACAGTTTTACGATGAAAACTCTCTCAAGGATGTTGTCCATACCCAGAGCGTTCTTGGCAGCTTCAGCCACGATGAACTTATAGGACTCACCGTTGATCATGATCTGCCAGCGACCTTCATGAACGTAGTTGCCTTCTTCATCTTTCCAGATCGGGAGACCCCATTTTTCAAAGAGGTGTACCGAAGAGTCAACGTGACGACCAATGTCATATACCAGGTCCTGACGGATTACACCCATCTGGTCGTTTACTACGTAATCAACAAATTCCTCAGGGCTGTTTCCACCTTCTTTACCTACACCAAGGTAGGTGTTGATAGCGGAAAGACCCATGGCCACAGCACCACTACGGTCCATGGCAGCTTTATCTACCAGCAATACTTTAATATTTCTGTCTTTTGCCCAATGAACTGCCTCAACAGCAGCACCACAGGCAGACATACCACCACCGATTATCAAAAGATCGGTACTCATTTCGACGGTTTCAAACTGTTCCATATCTAGCACCTCCTAAAAATAGTTACTACTTGCTGGGAAGTTCATCGAGAAGCAAGGACTCGGGCTCTGAATAGAGATATTCGCCATCAAAGTCATCTTTCTTAGAACCCATGATTGCCCATGGATCTGCTGTTCCTTCAGGAGTTGTACGGATGGGGAACTTAAATCTCTTTACCATTCCGTTCCTGAATTTGATTGTCCACATAATATCTTCGGATCCCCTCAAAGGAATAACGCTTGCTCCCATTGGAACAAAGTCAGCATAACCGCGTACGTCGATAGCCTGTTGTGGGCAAATTTTCACACAGTTATAACATTCCCAGCAGTACTCCGGCTCACGGTTGTAAGCCTTCATAGCTTCTTTATCCAATACCATTAGGTCATTAGGGCAAATGTACATGCATGCAGTTTTATCCTGCCCCTTACAACCGTCGCACTTTTCGTAGATTACATAACTTGGCATAATCTCTACCTCCTAAGATCACGTTTTTTACTCCGAAATAAAATTATCACAAGGATGCTACGATATGAATTCCGCTTCCGGTCCCACCTCCTTTCGTCTTAAGGGGCATACTAACATAAGCGCATCAGCGTTCTTTACAATATCAGGCAATAACTCGCCCCACCCCTCCAAAATTTCAAAACCTTAATAAACCAAAACAATAGACTTTGTCAAGCACTTCGATAACTTTTTCACAAAGTCTTTCCCAAAAATTCGCTCCTGAAGATGTTTTACCCATCCATCATGTGTGATTTTACTTCTGCCTATCCGAAATGCTCACTTAGAATACTATCCATTACGCCCGATCAGCAGGATGGTAGCTGACAACTTGAGGGACACTAAAACTAACAGACCATTTAGCAGTATTGCAAATAGCTTACGAAAAGGAATTTGTCAAGTATTTTTATTGTTTTCACTCTAGTTTAAAATATTTTTCTTTCCTTCAAAATAAATGCTTCCAAACAATTAAATGTTTACATAATACGTTAACATTCTAAAAGTGCAATTAACTAAATTTCAAATCCACCCCTATATTCCCGACGCAAAAAAGTCAAAATGAAACCAAATTAGAAAAAATAATAGCCACAAATATTGCAAAAAAAAGCACGATCAACCAACACACATTTCAGTCCTTACAGGTACCACCGGTGAAAGAAATAGGCATACAAAAATGTTTTCACAGCTCGGGATCATTTGTGATGGATAGCACAAAGTTGGATGTTAACTGTAAAAATTTTCTATCAGATCCCAGAAATTAGGAAATGACTTTCTTACGCAAGAAGGATTTAGAATTTTCATGTTCCCTGTTTTCAGTCCCATTACTGCAAACGCCATGGCAATCCTGTGGTCATTATACGTCTCAATCTCGGCCCCGGAAGGTTGCCCCCCGTAGATTACCAGACCATCATCTTTTTCTTCGACTTTTATTCCCGTCTTTTTCAATTCACTGGCAACGGCACTCAGCCTATCACTTTCTTTTATCCTTAAGTGGGCAACATTTCTAATGCTGGTTGTTCCTTCCGCAAAGGATGCAACGATAGCCAGAGTAGGAACCTGATCAGGAAGTAAATTCATATCTACATCAATCCCCCTGAGCTCACCACCGGTAACCACAACAGAATTATCTCTCTTGATAACCCTGCACCCCATATCTTCCAAGATATCAAGTAGCCCAAAATCACCCTGCCTGGTATCCGACGTTACATTAACCGTTGTAACCTCCGCTCCAAGTATGGCCGCCGCTGCCCAAAAGTATGCAGCAGATGAACAGTCTCCCTCAACATTATATTTTCTGCCGGCATATCTGGATAAATTGCTCACTTCTATGGTTCTGTTGTTCAACCACTCTACTTCCGCATCGAATTTTCTCATCATGTCAATGGTAATATCCACGTATGGCTTGGATGCCAAAGGAGTCGCAAGATGGATAGTGCTTTTTTTCTCCGCATAAGGAAGAATGAGAAGAAGAGCCGATAAATACTGGCTGCTTTCTTTTACATTGACCACTACTTCCCCACCCCTTAACCCGCGCGCCTTTACAACAACAGGGGGATAAATTCCGTCTCTACATCGAATATCAGCTCCCAAAGTTTTTAGAGCTTCAACTAGGTGCCCCACAGGACGCTGCTGCAATCTTTCGGACCCTGTCAGATAGAACTCTCCACTGCCCAGTGTCGCAATAGCAGTAAAAAACCTCATTGAGGTTCCCGAATCTTTAAGATATATTTCTTCGCTCTCCGGAAAAACTCTGCCGTCGCTTCCCCTGATTTTCATTTTCTTTGAGACCATTGGTATTTCGATTCCCATGTCTCTTAGCGCCTGGGCAGTAATACGCGTATCTTCGCTATCCAGAGGATTTAAAATCAAGCTTTCGCCCTTAGCCAGACCAGCAATAATAAGAGCCCTGTGGGTAACACTTTTTGATCCTGGAATCGTAACAGTTACTTTCTGATTGCTTGCCTTGTTCACAATTCGTGACATTTGACCATTATTTTTCTTCATATGTTAACCCGATTGCCCTGGCCATTTTATCTCGCGGGGCCTTTTTCCCGGTCCACCATTCAAACTGAGCAATTCCCTGTTCCAAAAGCATCTCCAGACCCTCGACAACTTTGCAGCCCGCGGCCTGAGCATCAATCAAAAGTTTGGTCATTCGTGGTTTGTAAATGACATCCATAACAACAGAAATATTTTGCAGATAGTCCGCCGGAACCAGACTCATGTCATGATCAGGTTCCATCCCCACCGTTGTGGTATTAACGAGGACATCGACGCTAAATTTTCTTATATCTTTTAGGGCCCCGAAATCAACATTGAATTCGCCGGCCAGCTCTTTTGCTCGACTAAGTGTCCTATTAATAATCACGACTCGGGCTTGCCTTTTCTTTAATCCATAAACCAGCGCCCGTGCTGTACCGCCCGCCCCCACAACCATGCATCCCTTACCTTCCAGACCTGTTCTTCTTTCCAGGGCTCTGATTGCACCAATCCAGTCCGTGTTGATACCTGCCGTCCTTTTCCCGTCGTACTTTATGGTATTAACCGCACCGATTTTCAAAGCAGCTTCGTCAATTTCATCAAGATATTCCAAAATATCTTCTTTGAAAGGCGCGGTGACACTCAGACCAGAAATCCC
>QMLL01000008.1 GCA_003646715.1 Deltaproteobacteria bacterium | reverse complement strand
ACTTCAGCCTCAGGGCATAAATGCATACTTACCGTTCGTTTTACACCACCAAAATCAACTTCGGCCACGTCAGATTCTCTGTCCAATGACACAACTTTCCCGGGTATACCCAAGCACATTTTGTTACTCCTCGCAATTTAACACCGCATAATAAGCCTGTCCCAGCGAAATACTACCATCGTTGGCCGGCACTTTCCTGTTGATATATATTTTGAAACCATCTTTTTCCAGTTTTTGAAAAGTCAGTTCCAGCAGAAAATGGTTTTGGAATACACCACCGCTAAGGATAATTTCAGAAAGTCCGGTTGATTCTCTCATCCTCGTGGCCATATCCAGAATTATTTGCGCCATGGTATAGTGAAAGCGCCCGGAGATAAGTTCAATATTAACCTTTTTTTTGATGTCTCCTGTTATGGCCTTGATTGTAGAATCGGTATCTATAACAAATTTTTCATCTTTCTCTATAATTTCATAAGGATACACCTTATTGTCGTAAGAAGCCAGCTGCTCAAGCTCAATGGCTGCCTGACCTTCATAGTTAATGGTATGCCGTATTCCCAGAAGAGCACTTACAGCGTCAAACAACCTTCCTGCGCTTGAACATAAAGGAGAATTATAGTTTAGTTCTAT
Source organism: Deltaproteobacteria bacterium (assembly GCA_003646715.1). GTDB lineage: Bacteria > Desulfobacterota > Syntrophobacteria > B119-G9 > B119-G9 > B119-G9. Next base: position 16,460 of record QMLL01000008.1, on the reverse strand, counting down.
TCCTTTTCTTAAAGCTTCCCATTTTTCGAGGTCAATCTTTTTGCAGAATGGAAGCTCAAGATCAATCCAGGCGGAACCGAAAATTCTTTCCAGGTATGTGGCAGCAATTCTCCATGGCTCCTTGATTGCTCTTTCACCTCCAGGAAGTGGTATGTATTGCAGGTGGCCAAGCCTTTCGAATCCAGTCGAATGAACTTTGAAAAATTCGCATCCCCAGATTGTTCCGTCGTTCCCGTAACCGGTACCGTCCATAATTACGGCAAGAATAGGGCCTGTAAGTTGATTTTCAGCCATGCAACTCAATGCGTGAGCGTAATGATGCTGAACTCCTATCCTGGGTATATCGAGCGAAAGCGCATATTGTGTGGAAAGGTAATCGGGATGCAGATCATATGCCACTACTTCCGGGGATATCTCAAAAAGCTTCTTGAAATGTTCAATTCCTTCTTCAAAAGCCTTATATGTTTCCCAGTTTTCAAGGTCACCTATATGATGACTGAGAAAAGCATATCTACCCTTGGTAACACAGAAGGTATTTTTGAGTTCACCTCCGCATGCCAGCACCTGGGTGTTGCCCTGCCTGAGACTGACAGGGAAGGGTACATAGCCCCTTGCACGCCTGAAAAAAGTTTGCTCGCCCCTGAAAGGTTTCACCACCGAATCATCACACCTTATATAGATCTCCCTGTTATTAATCAGGAAATAATCAGCGATGTTTCTGAGGCGCTCCAGAGCTTCATCGTTTTTGTATACTATGGGTTCGTCGCTTAAATTTCCGCTGGTCATTACCAGGGTCTCCGGTCCATGGAAGAAAATAAGGTGATGCAGTGGTGTGTACGGAAGCATTATGCCCAGGAAGTGATGGCCTGGAGCCACAAAATCAGACACGGGTGCTTCTTCTCTGGCCGGCAGAATAACTATGGGGCTTTGCGGGCTTTTAAGAAGGGCAGCTATTTCAGTACCAAAGACGCAAAGTTTTCTGGCGACATCGGTATCCCTACACATCAGAGCAAAGGGTTTGTCCTCGCGATACTTTCTCTGCCTTAGTTTATTTACTGCTGTGTTGTTGTAAGCGTCGCAGGCAAGATGAAAACCTCCAAGACCCTTGATGGCCACTATTGCCCCAGATTTAAGTAATTCCGCGGTTTTACGGACAGGATCTTCTACCTTTACCTCTTGTCCGGTATTGTCCAGTAGAGTGACTTGAGGACCACACCGAGCACATGCAACGGGTTGAGCATGAAAACGTCTGTCCAATGGATCATTATACTCAGTGCGGCATTCTTCGCACATCTCGAAAGAAGCCATAGTAGTGTAGGGACGATCATAGGGTATGTCCGTTATAATGGTAAACCGTGGTCCGCAATTGGTGCAGTTTATGAATGGGTATTTGTACCTACGGTCTGTTTCATCGAAAAGTTCCCTTAGGCAGTCTTTACACACTGCAACGTCTGGAGAAATAAAGGTATAGGTGGAACCGGCTTTCTGGCTCCTTTCAATCTGAAAATCAGAATAGCCCGCGCACGGCAGGTGTCTTGTCTCTATCGCTTCAACCTGTGCAATGGGAGGAGGAGCATCAAGCGCTCCTAGAAAAGATGCTATGTGTCTTTTTGTGCCTTCAACATCGATCTTAACGCCTCTTTCGTTGTTCAGTACAATTCCTTTCAAATCGAGATTTTTTGCAAGCTTGTATATAAAAGGCCTGAATCCGACGCCTTGGACGATTCCCGAGACTTCAACTTCTACGCGAATTATCTCTTCTGAGCTGTTTTTTGCTCTATCTTCTTGTTCAGCCATGCAAACCATTTGTCGAGGCCTTCTTCCGTTTTGCATGAAATTTCGAGTATCTCGAGTTTAGGATTTACTTTTTTGGCGTTGTTTTTCATTGCGTTAATATCGCAGTCAATATAGGGGAGCAAGTCTATTTTGTTTATGACCAATACCGACGATTCCTGAAACATCAGGGGGTATTTAACCGGTTTATCACTTCCTTCCGGTGTGGAAAGAATCATCGCTTTGTCGTCCTCACCCACATTAAATTCGGCAGGGCATACCAGATTGCCCACGTTTTCCACTATAAGGAGATCAAGTGAAGAAAGTGGAATTTCTCCCAGGGCATCTCGTATCATGTTACCATCCAGATGACAGGCACTACCCGTGTTAATTTGAACTACAGGGATACCGTGTGACATGATTCGCTCAGCGTCTATGGCTGTCGCTATGTCACCTTCAATTATGCCGATTTGCCATCTATCTTTAAGCGCTTCCACGGTTTTTTCGATAAGAGAGGTTTTACCAGCTCCGGGAGCACTCATGAGGTTCACAACGTAAATTCCCTCATTTGCAAACATCTCCTTGTTTTCTTGTGCAATTCTTTCATTTGCTTCCAACAGATTCCTTACTACTTTTACTTCCATAGCAGCTCCATGTCTTAAATAGATTTATTCTTCTACCTAACTAAGTTCTTTGCTATTGTTGAGCAAAAACTTGTCCATGTAGTGCAGAACGGCATCCAGTATATCGTCAAACTTCTTATCAAGTGTATCTGAGAGTTCCATACCCCAGGAAATATCGTGTGGTTCAACTCCAAGAATTCTAATGTCTGCACAATACCCTAATTCTTTTGCAGTTTCAATCACATCCAGGAACCCAATCTGATGAAGCGAAAGTATTCTACTTTTTTCATCTTTCAGATTCTGAGGGGTAAGATAGTAAATACTACCGGGTGGTCCCCCCCCTTTTACAGCGTCTACTATCAGAATTTTTTCAGCTTCCTGGAAAATGGGCAGGAGATCAAGGGTGAAGGTGGCTCCATCGATTGCTTCAATCCCCTTGGGTAAATCAATCTCGTTTAACCTGTTGACAATGTGGATTCCAATTCCGTCATCTTTCATTAAAAGATTGCCAATTCCGAGAATGATGTTTTTGGCCATTTTCATTTTCCTGCGTAAAAAAAGGGCTACTGAACGAACAGCAGCCCTAAACAAGAGAGGTCAGTTAATTACTGGACTTTGATCACTTCTTCAGATCCTGCGTGCAACACGTGCACGGCACAGGCCAGTCACGGATCAAAGGATCGTACGACCCTCGCCACGTTTACAGGATTTTTCATATCCGGCACAGGTGCCCCGATTAAGGCTTCCTCAATGGGTCCCCTGGTTTCCTTGTTATCGCTAGGGCTTGCGTTCCAGGTTGTTGGAGCAACGATCTGATAATTGGCAATCTTACCATCTTTTATGGAAATCCAGTGTCCTACGGAGCCCCTGGGAGCCTCTGATAAACCGTAACCCTCTGCCTGTTTTGGAATTTTGTATTGTGTGTTGACGGGCTTTCCGAGCTGAAGCTGGTCTATCCATTTTTCCATTGCCAGTATCACATACCAGCATTCCTCTGCTCTTGCTACATGTCTACCTATAATTGAAAAGGCCTTGTCTCCAAGGTCCCTCATCCTGACGTCTTTGGATTTTGGTACTCCAAGAAAAGCATTGGCATGCTTGCTTAGCACAGGATTTGTTATCCACATTCTGGCCAATGGGCCAACTTCGTGAGGCAAACCGTTGTACCTTGGTGCCTTGATAAAGGAATATCCGCCTTTCTTATCTGGTGTTACATCGGTGTAACCGTTCCCCGGATACCTCTTAACTTCTTTGTCATTGTACCAAGAGTATTTAATCTCCTCGGTAATTTTCTTAACATCCAGAGGATAGTCTTTGCCTTTCGTATAGACACCCTGTTTGAGCAAGAACGTCTTGTCATCGTCATCCATTGGGAACACGCCGTAAGAAAGAACGTTCTTGTGTCCTTTACCAACCTTAAATAACTCTCCATATGCTTTGCCAACCAGGTAGACTGTTGGCAGGTAGATCGTATTTACGGCCTCTTTAAGCTCCTGTAGGCTCCAGTAAAACCTTATTATCTTATCGGCATTAATCGGTTCAGTAACTCCTCCCGGAATCAAAGCTTGTACATGAGGCACTTTACCCCCAAATATGGCCAGCATTTCGTGGGCTTTTCTTCTAAGGTCCAGAGCCTTCAGGTAGGCTTCAACCGCCTTGTTGTTTACCGCTTTGCTCAACTTGTAGATTCCAGGTCCGTCGTATCTAGGAACAAATGGTGCGGTATTTGGACCTTTTACGTAGTCAAGAGCTGCCAGATGAAAGAAGTGCAACACATGCGATTGAATATAGTTTGCACCCAGGATTAAGTTTCTAACCAGTCTGCCGTTGGTTGGAGGTTTTATACCAAATGCCATGTCAAGGCACCTCACCGAAGCCGTTCCATGGGCCGTGGGGCAGACACCGCATATTCTCTGGGTAATTTGAGGCGCATCCCTTGGATCTCGCCCTTTTAAAATCAATTCAAAACCACGGAAGAGCATGCCAGAACTCTTGGCATTTACGACCTTCCCCCCTTCCACATCTACTTCTATTTTTAAGTGACCCTCTATCCTGGTTAAAGGATCAATAGTTATTTTCTTTGCCATTACAGTCCCTCCTTATAATGCTTCATAAAAGGGTGAAAATTCGTCCCAGAATTTTGGCTGTACGCATCCAATACAGATGGCATTCTGAACACACCAGTTGGTGCCATTATTGAATTTTCTCTTCCATGTATCGCAGTAAGTCTCCGGTCCTTTACAACCAAGTTCGTATCTGCAACCTTCATCTCCGAAATACTTGGCGAATTTCCCTTCTTCGTAATACGACCTGTACGGGCAATGATCGTGAACTAGAGTTCCATAAAACAGAGTGGGTCTGTTGTTTTCATCGAGCTCAGGAATTCCGTATAACAGCACGTAAGCCAGCGTTCCAACCATCCAGTCCGGGTGAGGAGGGCAACCAGGAATATTGATAACGGGAGTCTTAATATCAGCCTTGTTGAGTATTTCTATGAGAGATTGAGCTTTTGTGGGATTGGGTTGCGCTGCAGGTATCCCGCCATAACTTGCGCAGCTACCGACGGCTATTGCTGCCTTTGCTTTAGAAGCCAAATCTTTTGTCCAATCCAGCATGGTCACAGATTTGCCGCCAAGTTCACCAACCACGCAGTATTTACCATTTGCTGCAGTTGGTATTGAACCTTCAACTACAAGGAAAAATTTGCCCTTGAATTGTTTAGAAATGTTTGCAGCGACCTCTAAAACGGTTGTGCCTTGGGCAGCCATCACGGTAGGATGGACTTTGAGACTGATGATTTTGAGGAGGACTTCCTGGATAGTTGGATGAACTGCGTTGAGAATAGACACCGAGCATCCAGAACATCCAGAGCCCTGAATCCAGATCACAGGTGGATTCCCGGAGAGTGCCTTCTCCAATGCATTCACAATCCCCGGTACCATCATCTGTGAAAAGCCTAAGGCAACACTGGAGGTACCGCAAATTTTAAGGAAATCTCTTCGCGATAAGCTCATGGTAGACCCCCCTTTTTTAGAGTTAGTGAAAATAAGAACTATTAAAACGCTAGCAATTTATCACAAATTTAGTTCAAGTGCAAGTTTTCTTTACGAAAAAAATAGAATGTTGCTTAGTAAAATAGTGTCCAAATAATATGCGTTTCTAATAATATTATTAGATTTTATTATTATAATCACAATGCTCACGATCCCGAAAGATAAAATAGTCTTCTAGAGAACTCATTTGCAAAATTTTTCAAAAAGTCCTTGACTCCTGTTGAAATCTGAGATACGAATTCTCGGTTCTTTTGAATCTGACCAACTTGAGACAAATTCCGGCACAAAAGCTGGTGATTATTTTTGCGTTGGTGAAAAAATTTTTAGGAGGTGATACCCTTGCATTGTGAAACTGTTAAAGCCGGTATGGAATGTGTGTTCATGACGAAAAGTGGTTGTGGGTTCAACGGTGGTAGCTGCCATCAAATCGTAGAAAGCTGCGAAGGATGTGATCGTATTCTGGATCTTCCCAGCGGGAGATACTGTCAGGCATATCCTGATCCGGCACTGAAGTGGAAAAACGGAAGATGCAATTTCGCTACTCATGTAAAAACAAGTAGTGGAAAAACTTCCGTAAAGATTAACCCCCTGAAGGCTTCCAAGCGCAGTACAAGGCGCCGTTAATTTAGCTCATGTTGAATTGAGGAAGCCTTTTCTTGTGTGATGGCATAGAAAGGTTAAGAGTGAGCGGTTTACAAAACCCAAACTTTTAACCTTTCTGACCATCATCTTTTCGATACGTCCGAGTCGCCTCGCCGTTTGCTTCATGGTATGGTTAAAATTCCTGTTGACTTCCTGTGGAATCAGCACTAATTGAAATATCTCTGATAGTTTTGATTCTTTATTTTAAATGGGGAAAATACTCCAAAAATTGAGGTAGAACATGTCAGCAACTAAAATAATCACTGGTAACGAAACGGCGGCACTGGCTGCCAAGTTATGCAAGGTGCAGGTGATCGCGGCTTACCCTATCACTCCCCAGTCAAAAATTCCTGAAACTCTTTCTGCGTATGTGGAAAGTGGTGAACTGGATGCCGAGTTTGTTCGTGTGGAAAGTGAACACAGTGCAATGGGAGTTTGTATATCAGCATCGCTTGTGGGAGCACGGGTTTTCACCGCAACTTCTGCAAATGGTCTGGCCTACATGAATGAACAACTTCACTGGGCCGCGGGTGCTAGAGTTCCCATTGTTATGGCGGTTGCCAACAGGGGGCTTGGTGCACCATGGACCATTCTTAACGATATGCAAGACACGCTATCGCAGAGGGACACCGGATGGATTCAACTTTACTGCAAAAATAACCAGGAAATTCTGGACAAGGTAATTATGGCATTTAAACTTTCAGAAAGAGTCCTGGTGCCTACTATGGTATGTTTCGACGGATTCAGGTTGTCACATACTGTCATGCCTGTTGAAGTTCCAGACCAGAAAGAAGTTGATGAATTTTTGCCTCCGTTTGAACCTGTATACGAAATTGATCCTGATAATCCCATCAATATAAATCCGGTGGTAATGACAGACCCGTTGCCGGGGCCAGACGGTGAGCTCTGCCCCAGCTACATGGGGTTTAGACGACGCTTGCAAAAAACTCTGGAAAATGTATTGCCTGTGTATCGAGAAGTTGGAACTGAATTTGCCGAAAAGTTCGGCAGAGATTATTCCGATCCCCTTTACAGGTACAGGGCGGATGATGCCGAGATACTGTTTGTGGCGCAGGGTTCTGTTGCAAGTGAAGCCACTGCTGCAACGGACATTTTACGTGATAAGGGAATAAAAATTGGAGTACTGGGGTTAAATATCTTCAGGCCCTTTCCTGCGGAAGACCTTTCAAATGCTACCAAGAATGCGCGAGTACTGGCTGTATTCGAGAAAGGGATCAGCTATGGATATGAAGGGGTGCTCTGCAGTGAGCTGAAAGCTGCGCTTTTTAGTCATAATGGCCATCGCCCGCAGGTTCTGAATTTTATTGTTGGTCTTGGGGGAAAAGATCTGAACCCTGGTGACCTTGTGGGTGCTATTGAAGACGTTCTGGCGAAAATGAAAGAAGGCCATGAGATGAAAACACCTCAATGGCTTGGCTCAGGTGTGTGAGGATAAGCTTGAACGAATTTGAGCGTTAATATTTTAATAAAACAATCTACTGGGAAGGTGAAAAATGGCTACTACTCTTGATCTTCCGGGAGAAGAATTTATATTGCCTGGCACCAGAACCTGTGCCGGCTGTGGTTTGAGTATTGCCTACAGGTACATTTTAAAGGCTCTTGGTCCGAAAACCATTGTAACCCTGCCAGCGTGCTGTCTTACAATACTGCATGGGATTTATCCTAAAACACCCATCGCTGTAAATGCGGTGAACAATACTTTTGCCAGCACTGCTGCATCAGCCACCGGTCTCGTGGCAGGCCTCAAGGCCAGAGGTATAAACGATTTCACCGTTGTAGGAATGGCGGGAGATGGCGGAACCTTTGATATGGGAATTCAAGCTTTAAGCGGTGCCGCAGAAAGGCAAACAGATTTTATCTACATTTGTTACGATAACGAGGCGTACATGAACACGGGGGTTCAGAGATCAAGTGCTACGCCTCTCGGAGCCTACACGACCACCACGCCGGTACTGACAAAGCAGCAGCCAAAGAAAAACTTCTTAAAGATTATGGAGGCTCATAATCTGTCATACCTTGCGACGACGTGTTCTTCGTATCCTGGAGACCTTTATGAAAAGTTTCTGAAAGCCAAAAACAAGAAAGGCACGCGGTTCATGCACGTGGCCAGTCCTTGTCCTGCAGGATGGGGATACCCGGCATCTGATACCGTAAAAATAGGAAGACTTGCTGTTGAGAGTGGAGTAGTAATTCTGTACGAGGTTGAGGGCGGTGAACTAAAACTCACGGGTAAGAGCCTGAATATTGCCAGAAGCGGGAGGAAAAAGCGGGTGAATGAATACCTGGAGGCACAGGGCAGATTCAGCAAAATGCCCGCGGAACTGGTAGAAGAATTTCAGAAGGAAGTTGACAGGAACTGGGATGATGTTTTGAGAAGGGCGAAATTGTAGGCCTTTATTTATCTGGAAGTACTTTGAGATAACGGAGCAAGTACGAATGGATTCCCGCTTCCGCGGGAATGACAGCAATCCATGTTTAATAGCATTTAGGAGTGTTTTTGAAGAAAAAAAAGGGGAGTACACTGGATAGGGGTGGGTGATATGTGTACTCCCCGGTTGCAGTTATTCGGCTTGGCCGGTGGATTCAGCTTCCAGCTCGGCGAGGCGCTGGCGCATGTCGTTGATCTCCCTTTCCAGGAAGGTTACCTCATCTTCCAGAAAAGCCTTTTCTTCTTCGGGAGTCAACCACGCTGGCCCTCGCCACCACCACCAGCCAAGACCTCTGCCCCAGCCTCGGCCCCATCCACGACCGAGCCCAAGGCCTCGACCCCAACCACGGCCCCAGCCTCTACCACGGCCGAAGCCCCAGGGGCCTAAACCACGATAAGCAAATCTGCGGCTTCCCGGGGCGCAAAAACCTCTGCCCCAGCCTGTCATTGGTCCCTGGCCAAGTGGTCCGGTTCCATCGAATCCTGGCATATGTATCCCTCCTTTCTATACAAAGTTTTGGTATTTACCAGTTTCGAGACCCGGAAGATCCACGTCTTCCGAAGCCCTGATTGTTTCCGAAAGAGTTTCGTCCAAATCCAGATCTTCCGCCGCCTCTTCCGAAGCGCCCGCGGCACATGTCGAAAGCTCGGCCGAACCAGGATCTGCCATATCCGCTTCCGGAAACTCCACGATTAGCTCCTCTGCCACATCTGCCAAGGCCTCTCCCTGTGCGAGGTCCTCGACCCAGTGGTCCTGTTCCATCAAAACCTGGCATTTTATCTCTCCTTTCCGTGTTCCGGTGGAACACTAAAATCAAGCAGCTTCAGCCGCCTGTTTGTCAAATTCTTCCAGTTTGTTAGTAATCTTTTCCCACATGATTCTAAGCAACTGAATTAAGTCCTCGTCATCTCGTTCTACTATTGACTGTCCGTTTGCAACCGCGTAGATAAACTCGGGATTAAAAGGTATATGATCCACGAAGAAAACATTTTTTGATTCGCAAAATTTCTCTATTTCAATTGCAATTCGTCTGTTCAGATCAAATTTGTTTACGCATACCATCGCAGGCACGTTGAAGAATTCGGAAAGCTCGAGAACTCTTTCAAGGTCGTGCCTGCCTGAGACTGTCGGTTCAGCGATCACCAGCACAGCCGAAGCATTGCCCACCGCTGCTATGACCGGGCACCCCACGCCCGGCGGGCCATCGGTAAGAATAAGATCAATGCCTTTTTCTTCGGCAAGTTCTCTTCCTTTCTGGCGCACCAGGCTTACCAGTTTCCCTGAATTTTCTTCCGCGATTCCCAGCTGTGCATGAACCATCTGGCCATACCTGGTGTTAGAAACAAACCACTCACCGCAAAGCTTTTCCGGGAAGTCGATTGCTTTCTCAGGGCAGAAATGAACGCATACGCCGCATCCTTCGCAGTGCAACGAATTTACCTGATACGTATCTTCATCAATTGCGTCAAATTTACACAAAGATATGCATTCACCGCAGCGTGTGCACTTTTCTTCGTTTATTACTGCTTCGTGTCCCGAAGTAAAATCGTGGCGTTCAATTACCTCCGGATTCAGTAATAGGTGTAAATCTGCTGCATCCACGTCTGCGTCAACCAGAATCTTATTGTCAGCAATTGCAGCAAACGCTCCCACAATACTGGTTTTTCCTGTCCCACCTTTTCCGCTTATCACTACCAGTTCAGTTATTTGTCTTTCCATGAGTTTGTTCCCTGCCTGAGTATTTATCTGTCAACTGTTTTACGTATTTTTGTGATAAGATCTTTCATCATCCCTGACCATTCAGGTAATTCTTCCACCAGTAGTTTGCCTTCTGCATAGATTTCTGCCACTTTGCGATCAAAGGGTATCTTCAAAAGCACAGGTATTTCCTGATTTTCTGCCCATTGCTCTACTTTGTTGTCTCCTATTCCGTGTCGGTTAATCACTATGCCGCATGGAATCCCGAGTTTCTTGGTAACTCCTACAGCAAGTTTCAGATCATGCAATCCAAAAGGAGTTGGCTCGGTAACCAGCACTATATAATCAGAATCCATCATAGTGTTTACGACAGGGCACGAAGTGCCCGGTGGCGCATCAAGTATGGCAATTTTATCTGGCTTTATTCTTTCTTTGACCTTCTTTATCAGAGGGGGAGCCATAGCTTCCCCTATCCTCAACCTACCATGAGTGAATTCTGTGGAATTGAAATGTCCTGTCTCCAGCACTCCCAGTTCCCGAGAACCTTCCTTTATCGCATCCTCTGGACACACGAGAAAACAACCACGACAACTGTGGCAAAGTTCCGGAAACACCAAAACCGTGGATTCAAGAGGAGCAATTGCCTTAAACTGACATATCTCCCCGCATTCGCCGCAGTGACTGCATTTTTCTTCGTCCACCTCAGGTATCACGGCCGTTACTGTTTGTTTTTCATCCCATTTGATATCCAGGAAAAGATGCGCATTGGGTTCTTCAACGTCGCAGTCCAGCAACTGCGCTTCTTTTCCCAAGAAAGTAGCCAGATTAGTCGACAGAGTCGTTTTTCCCGTACCGCCTTTTCCACTTGCGATTGTGATAATCATTTTTTCAGCTCCAATGGGATCGAACACTGGGTGCGGATGCAATTTTGTATTCTCCACGCTTAAACTTTTCCACGGCTTCCTTTACGGTTCCCTTTACCCCTGTGATTACGTCCACGTTTGCGGCTTTAAAGGCCCTGAAAGCCTTGGGGCCACAATTGCCTGTAAGAAGCACCTCTGCGTTTTGGTTGATAACTGTCATGGCCGCTTGAACGCCTGCTCCTTGGGGCATATTCAAGCTTTGCTTATTATCCACTGCCTCGTATTCCATGGTATCAGGATCTATGATTATGAAATAAGGGGCTCTTCCGAATCTGGGATCCACGTTAGCATCCAGATCTTTACCTTGAGCACTTACTGCGATCTTCATTTTTAGCTCCCTTCTATTAACGGTTCTTTTTCCGATGCCGGTTTGTGGCATCGGAATCAAATTGTGTCGTAATGTCTCTTTTTAGTGATCACAGACGTTTGGTCCTGTTTGAAGGGTACCCTTGAGGTACTGTTGAACCAGTTCCTCGGGTTCCAGATTAGGAGCTCCCGTGATCACTCTGACTCCTCGTTCCTGAAACAGTGAAATAGCTCGCTGTCCCATACCTCCGGCAATAATCAGATTTACGCCCATCTCTCCCAGCCAACGTGGAATCACACCCGGTTCATGAGGTGGAGGAGTAACAAGTTCCTTGTTGTTGATTTTGTCTCCGTCCACATCGATGATTGCAAACTGTTCGCAGTGACCGAAATGATTTGTTAGTTTCCCTTCCGCAAGAGGAACTGCGATTTTCATTTTGCTTCCTTCGGCCATCTGAACTTCTTTTGGTGGTGCTGTATCAGCGGGTACCTGCGCTTCGCACTGCATTTCAACGTTGTTGATGATTTCATTTAAAGCCTTGGCAAATGGTCCGTCTGGTTTCACGTTAGCAAAAGGTTTACCAAGGTCTCCTGCTTCAACAAGACTAAGTTCAAAAGGCAAACGACCCAGAAAAGTGACGTTCATTTCCTTGGCTGTTCGTTCTCCACCGCCCGTCCTGAAAATATCTATTTCTTTGTGACAGTGCGGGCACTCAAGACCGCTCATGTTTTCAATCAGTCCCAGAATTGGCATTCCCACGTGACGACAGAAATTGATTGATTTCCTCACGTCTGCAAGAGAAACTTCCTGAGGCGTTGTGACGATTAGTGCTCTCGCGTCCTTGATTATTTGGGCTATAGAAAGTGGTTCGTCTCCTGTTCCCGGAGGCGAATCTACGATCAGGTAATCCAGAGAACCCCAGTCCACCTCGGCAATAAACTGCTTGATGGCTCCGTGTTTCAGAGGACCTCTCCAAATAACGGCAGTGTCTGTATCCTGCATCATGCATTCAATGGATACCACCTTTAGATTCTTGTTGTAAGAATGTGGCAATATTTGCCTGTCAGGTGTTATGTTTAAAAGTCCTCTAATGCCCAACAGATGTGGAATACTTGGTCCGTGGAGATCTATGTCCAGAAGACCAACCTTTTTCCCTCTGTTAGCCAGTGACAGTGCTACATAGACCGCGATACTGCTCTTTCCCACTCCCCCTTTACCACTCATTACCATGATTTTGTGCTTGATGTTCGACAACCGCTTGTGAATCAACTGGTCTTCTGCACTCATTTTCTCCTTGTGATCGCAACTGCAAGTTCTACTTTCGCCACTACTACGTTTTCCCATTTCACTTCTCCTTTCTCTCTTACTTTTTATATGGAATTAATCTTGTTCCCAGCGTCGTCCCCTTCTCCCTCTCCTGGATCGACCTTTGCCTCTGCAGATACCATCCGTGCCTTTTCTCCAGAACGGAATTGCATTTGAAGTGCTTAACTTTCCGGCCGCCAAATTTTTCAGTATTTCTTCCACGTTTCCGCTTATCCTAGCCATGACTTCAATTCCGTTAGCTCGCAATGAATACCAATCACGACGGCACAAATGGTAGCAGATGACTTTTTGAACTCCTTTTTCAGTCAGTATTCCAATGAGCTGATAAGGGTTGACGTTGTTCAAATTGAGCTCTTGCTTATCTTTTATTTGTCCATTTTGCAAGTGCGCAATAATAATTTTTGATGCGCAATCGAGCCTTGGAGCGACTGTTCCGTTAAATTCAGGTATAGCGACCACTGTTTCGTTCATTTTTCCGGCCATAATTTAATCATTAATTGCATATTTGCAAGATCACTTAGCCACGTGTCTTATTAAGCATATTATGTGCCATTTTGGGGAAAATTAGAAAGAGATGTTATTTCACTGTGTTATGAGGATACATGAGTGAGAGTGGAAAATAAGATTGCATAATGCAATAAACAAGGAAAGTATTAATTGCATAATGCAATAGTAGGTAGCACTGCATTTATCTTATACCATATCTTTTCATCTTACGCCACAGGGTTGTGGGATGAATGCCTAATTCTCTCGCAGTTTTTTCTCTATGCCCACCATGCTTTTTGAGCACGCTTCTTATCAGCTGTTCTTCCTGCAGCATAAGCAGCTTGTTGGCCGAGTCCTCCGGGATAATGACCTTTATGTTTTCCATTTTTTCGAGTATTTCTGGAGGCAGATGTTCGCAGCCTATGATATTTTCTCTGCAAAGAACTGAGGCATGTTCGATTATGTTTTCAAGTTCCCGTATGTTTCCTGGAAAATCGTATTGCATGAGAAGATTAAGAGCTTCGTGAGAAATTCCCTCAATCTTCTTGCCAAGTTTTATATTCATTTTTTCTATAAAATGATCAATCAAAAGCGGGATGTCGTCTCTTCTTTCTGACAACGGCGGCAGTTCTATTTTAAGGACGTTGAGTCTGTAATAAAGGTCATCCCTAAATTTTCCAAGGCTTACCAGTTCGAGAAGATCCTTATTTGTGGCTGCGATTACTCGCACGTCCGCCTTTTTAGGTTTTATAGCGCCCAGAGGTTCAAAGGTTTTATCCTGGAGTACCCTTAACAGTTTAACTTGAAGCGATAGCGGTATGTCACCTATTTCATCAAGGAATATCGTACCCTTGTTTGCCAGTTCAAATTTCCCGGGCTTATCTTTTCTGGCATCGGTAAAAGCTCCCTTTACATAACCAAAAAGTTCCGATTCAAGGAGTGTCTCCGGAATGGCTCCGCAGTTCACCACGATAAACGGGCCGTCTTTTCTGAAGCTGAGGTTATGTACTGCTTTGGCGAAAAGCTCTTTGCCCGAACCACTCGGGCCCTGGATCAGGATGGTGCTGTCGCTTTCGGCAATATCGGGAAGTATTTTAAAAATCTTATGTATCTTGTAATTTTTGCTGATGATGTCTTCAAACTTGTAATGCTGTTGCAGTTCCTTTCTGAGAGTCTCCACCACGGACAGGTCTCTAAAGGTTTCAACGGCTCCGATAACTTCTCCCTTCTGGTTCTTCAAAACAGCTGTACTAATGCTAATGGGGATTATTTTGCCATCACGGGAAAGAACGTTAATGGGCAGGTTGGTAATGGGCTCCTGGGTGGATAAGGTTTTCTCTAGAGCACACTGTCTCTGACAGATATTGCTGGTAAACACTTCATAACATTTTCGGCCTATTGCCTCCTCTTTTGGTACTCCTGTTATCTTTTCCGCGGCCTTGTTAAACGAAGTTATGTTTTTGTCGAGATCGATTGTGAAGACACCTTCGGTGATACTATCCAGAATTATTTGCATGAGATTTTCGTCCTGATAGTCGATCACAGGCGTGTTTTTGTCACGATCTTTTTGAAGAATTTTCTTTCTCAATAAATTTTTGTCCTTTGTTAAATGTTTTCGGTCACAAGTAATTTTTAATGTTAAACTAAATTGCTCTTTTCCTCAATATCTCTCTCTGTTAATAGGATTGGACGAAGATGTCTCCAATAGTTCGCGTTCTTGCTGGATTCCCGCTTTCGCGGGAATGACGTTGATATTACTTTGTTATTTCAACCACCCATCTCGTCAGCGAATTTCCCCATTCTGTCACTCCCAATTTCACTATTTTACCATTCCTGATTCCTCCTTTTTGTCATTCCCGTGAAAGCGGGAATCCAAGCTCTTTATATGAAAGTCTCCTATTCTACTAAGCCTATCTTGAGCCAGGAGCTTTCATTGTTCGTTGTCGCTGGCCACATTGAGTCCAGCAATGCTGGTTAGACTGAACTACAAACCTGGTGTAGTCCCCTTACTTCGGTCGTTGAAAGGAGGACTATATATAAATAAACAACAACGCTAGAGCAAAATAACACAATTAAGGAAAAGCAGGTGTGATGACACAGGAGAGGGAGGAATGACATAATAACAAAAACGGGAGTGATTGCCCAATACGAGCTTATTAGTGCAGGTACTTTTTCTTCAGTTTTTCGCAAACGAGCAGGTCAGTAGGAAAGGCCATGGATTCAGCGGGGATCTGATCAAGGTTGAAAAACTTTGCTTCTATAGAATCAGATCCTGCTTCGAGCTTACCCCCTTTTATTTTTCCCAGAAACCATACCCCCACCGTTTGATGGTCAGGATCGTGAAAATTTGAGTGAACATCGAACACTTCGCCGACCTCTACATCCAGCCCTGTTTCTTCTTTCAATTCTCTTCGGGCAGTGTCTCGTATGTCTTCGTCCCATTCGACATGTCCGCACGGAATACACCATTTGCCTTCATATGAGCCTTTCCTCTTTACAAGGAGCAGACTGTTATTTTCTATTACAATAACAGCGACCCCAACAGTGGGATTCCGGTATTGGATATAACCACAGGCCTCGCATTTTGGCCTGATCTTGTTTTCGTCATTAATTACAGTTAATGTGTTGCCGCACATCGGGCAATACTTAAACAACACGATTAGTTCTTGCCTTTCGTATTCGTGTCTCCCAGGAGTGTTTTTATCTTATCTTTCAGGTCGTTAAAGTCTTCTTTGGCTAAAAAGTATGCTTCGCCTTCTTCCGTTTCCTTTTTCTTTACCAGGACAATCGGTTTTGATTTTTCCGGGTTCTCACTTTCTTTAATCCATTCAAGGGTTCCCACAAATTTGCTATCTTTCCCCCACAGGGAGATGGCCCCTGCTATTTGAAGATCCTTGAAAGACTCGTCTCTAGCTTTTCCCTGGTGTTCTATGTCTTTTATTTTCCAGAGCAATGAATTTACTTCCAGAGAATCGGGTTCTTTCTCGGACTTTTCAGTGTCCTCCCACTTCCACTTGTCTTCCACTTTGGCAAGCTTGTATTTCTTATCGGCGAGATTGATGGCTACTTTGGTGACTTCATCAGTATCGAAACTCAGTAAGTTCTTATCCTCCAGGTCCGATATGGATTTAGGAAGATCAGTGATTATGCTTTTTGAAATCAATACAACACCGGGTCTT